>CALUVI010000022.1 GCA_944324185.1 Candidatus Gastranaerophilales bacterium
GCCAATTTTCTCAAAATCATTGCAGAGATTTCTTGCGGAGTGTAATCTTTTCCGTCTATATTTTTCTTATAATCTTCACCCATGTGTCTCTTAATAGAAGCAATTGTTCTATCAGGGTTCAAAATAGCCTGTCTTTTTGCAAGCTGACCTACTAATCTTTCGCCGTTCTTAGTAAAACCAACGATTGAAGGAGTTGTTCTCATACCTTCCGCGTTTGCTATAACTGTCGGCTTTCCGCCTTCCATAACCGCTACAACCGAGTTTGTTGTACCTAAGTCAATACCTATTGTTTTTGCCATATTACTATCTCCTTTTGTTGTCTTATTTATTATTAGTGAACAGTGAATAGTGAGTAGTGAATAGAAGTTTTTTCGGTCACTAATCACTAATCACTATTCACTAATAACATTAAACCACTCTTTTTCATCGATCTTAAAAAAATAAACAAAAAATTAATATTTTGAATTATTTTAAAAAATTATCCGGATAAGGTTATAATCTGCATTCCAAAAGTTCAGATTCCAGTCTCTTATTCCGAAACAGTATTTATGATAAAATTAAATAGTGCTAATAAAGAGGGTATAAATTTGAAGTTTTTTGAAAAAATATTTGATTATAAAATAGAAAGATTTAATACATATAAAATATTAAAATTAAAATTTTTTGGAATTTCTTTCAGAACAAGACTTCACAATAAAATTAACACTGATATTAATAAAAAAGAATTATTAGATTTTTTATATTCTTCCGATAATAAGAATTTTGTTAAGATAACAAAACGACCGTACGAAAGGAAGCCGGAAGATACAAAGCTTATTGCGTTTTATCTTCCGCAATTTCATACAATCCCATTGAATGATAAATATATTGAACGCGGATTTACGGAATGGACAAATGTAACAAAAACCATGCCGCAGTTTATCGGGCATTATCAGCCTCACCTGCCGGTTGATGTAGGTTTTTATGACCTGACAACCGATAAAGTAATGTACAGACAGATTGAACTTGCTAAAATGTATGGAATTTACGGATTTTGTTTTCACTACTACTGGTTTTCCGGAGGTAAAAGATTATTAGAAACTCCGCTTTTTAACTTTTTAAGAAATAAAGAACTTGATATCCCGTTTGCACTATGCTGGGCAAATGAATCCTGGGCTAAACAATGGGACGGCGGTAATAAAGAAGTAATGATGGAACAAAAATTTTCTTATGAAGATTGTGACAAATTCTTTTTTGATGTACTTCCTTTTTTAAAAGATAAAAGATACATTAAAATTAACAATAAACCGCTGTTTGTGATTTATAATCCCGGGCTTTTTAAAAGGGAAGAAACAACGTATTTTGTAAAAAGGCTGCGTGAATTAGCAAAAGAAAACGGATTTGCCGATTTGTATATTCTGGGAGCAAAAGTTTTCGGAAATACAGATTCAACAGTATATGGAATGGATGCAAGTGTGGAATTTTATCCAAACGGACATGAAAATTTAAAAGAGATTGATTTAACCGGAAAAATTTTAAATAAAAATTTTATGTCAAAAGTTTTTGATATGGAAGATGCCATAAAAAATAAAAAATTTATGCCGGAAGTAAATTATCCTTTGTACAAAACAGTATTTCCATATTGGGATAATTCGGCAAGAAAAGCCTTTCAAGGCGGCTGGGTATTTCAGACAACACCGGATTTATATAAGCAATGGTTGTTGGATGCTATTATTTGGACAAAGAAAAATCACAGTGCCGATGAACAATATGTATTTATAAATGCCTGGAACGAATGGGCAGAAGGTGCTCATCTGGAACCTGACAGAAAGTTTGGTTATGCATTTTTAGAAGCAACTAAAAACTGTCTGAATAATGAGTAAATATTCTCGTCTATTGTACTACATGCCCGCCGGAACTACTGTCTGTAAAACGCTTTAAATTATTGAGATTTATTTTCTCAATGCAGGTTAGACTTTAGTTTTTGTCTGGCTTCACCCGTTTTATGTTTCTTGCGGAGCAAGCTTCGCACTACTTCGCTAAACAAAACCATTGAATATCAGCGCGCATTCCCTCTCCAACGGGGAGGGTTAGGGAGGGGGGTAATCCGTATGGAGGGAAAACATTAGTAAATAGACCGGGCTTTAATCGGATAATAATCCGTTTTTTCTCAATCACCAATAAAACAAATTTATTCCGCTCTATTTATTCCCGATTTAATTCGTATAAAAATCTGAGTCCTTCAAGAGTTAAATAAGGATTTATAAAATCAAACCGGCGCTTCATGTATTTGGAAATCAAAGAGGAATATCCGCCTGTTGCAATAATAACGGCTCTTTCTCCTAATTCTTCTTCACACTGCGTTATCAAACCTTCAATAGCGCAGGCAGAACCGCGTATTACTCCGGAGAGAATCGCATCGGCTGTGTTGTTGCCAATTGCTTTATCAACTGTATCCGCTTCGATTTTCGGAAGTTTTGAAGTGCTTTTGTTAAGTGCGCGGAATTGTAAATTAAGTCCCGGCATGATGACACCGCCAAGAAAATTTCCGTTTTTATCAAGAATATCAAATGTTGTTGCGGTTCCTAAATCAACAATTATGGCGGGTTTTGAATACAGAACGTAAGCTCCGCAAGCGTTTGCAATCCTGTCTGCTCCGGCTTCTTTCGGGTTTTTAAGTTTTAATTTTATTCCGGGATTTAATTTATTAGTTAAAAGCATGGAATCCAGATGAAAAACATTATCTGCCGCTTGTTTAAAAACCCTGTTTAACTCATCTACAACGGAAGCTATTATGCAGGCGCGGATATCATATTTTTTCAACAGTGAATGAAGCAGAATTTCATACTCTTCCTGCGGCAGCTCTTTGTCAGACGGAAGTCTGTATGTTTCAAGAATACTTTCGTTTTCAAAAACTCCGAGAGTTATATTTGTATTACCTATGTCTACTGCCAGAAGCATTATTGTTCTCCATAATTATTAAGTATTGATGAAATCAGTTGTTTCATATCTTCTCTATAAGATTTAGGATTAATAATCTCACATTTATCATCGTATCTTAAAAGTCTTGAAAACAAAATCTCTTTGCTTTCGCCGTGATTGGAGACAATAATACTTTTGCCGTCATAATGCTTCATAAGATGTTCATTTTCGCGTAAATTATACCTCTGAGCCAGCGGCTTTTTGAGTTCAAAGAGTACAACCTGTTCATTATGATTATATACATATTTTTCGCTTAAAACCTGAATGCCGGAAATGCGGGAAGAATCAATCATTTTTTCTTTATCATTATATATTATGTGAAAATATGTTTTGTTTTTATCCTCTACAATGCCGAGCGGTATACAATCCATAATGTTTTTGTTTTTATACATCAAGCGGATTTTTCTTTTTTCGGCAAGTGCCAGTTCAAAAAACTCAATCGCTGTCTGATAGGTTTCTTTTTCAACTCTGGCAATTTTTTTATTTGAAAATCGGCTTATTTTGTCCAGAAAGCTTTCAAAAATTTTATTGCACTTGCTGCTCATATCCTGTCTTACGATATTATGCAGAACTTCTAATATGCCGATATCATTGCCGGTAAGTTCAAAACTAAACGGCAGATTTGTTACAAAATATCTGTTATGGATTTTGGGAATATCAATTCCGACATAACGACAGGTATTTATATATTTGCTGATAATACTGTTATTAAAAGTCGGAGAAGGTTCGCCGGCATTGAGTTTTGATATAAGCTCCTGCATTGTAAAATTGCCTTGAAGAAGTATCCGGAGTGTTTTCAAAACCTGTGTTGAAGAGCGATTTTTTTTGACAGATATTCTAGCCATTATAAACACCTTTCATGCATTTCAATTTTTCAATAACCTTCGCTCTGAACTCAAGAGGTTCAAGAACTGTGCAATCTGCACCGAGAGACAGGATACGCTGCATTGCCAGAAAATCATTGTAATATCTGCCTTCTACAACTTTGCCGTCAGAATTTTCTTCTATTATTAATTCATCTTCTTCTATATCCGCAAAACTTGAATTTTTAAGGAAAAACCTTACGTTAGTTGTTTTAATATCAATATTTCCGCTGCCTGAGATGCGGGAGATTACTGAAAGTATTCTTTTAATATTTAAAGTTGAGGATTCATTTTTGTCAAAATCAAAACAGTACAAATAAATATTATCATTCTTTATAACAATCCGCTGTGCAAGAACATTTTTTTCAGAAGCGGTTTTAACAGAAGGCTTTTGATACATCAGTGTTAATTTTCTTTTCTCCCTGCAGTCCTCAAGCAGTTCTTTAATCAAATTGTTATCCGTATTTTTAAATACGGATAATCCGTACAAAAGTTCTTTTGTTTCGCTGTCAACAACATTTGCAGCAAGTTTTTTGAAAAGCTCATCAAATTTTAGCAAAAGTTCAATGCCGGAATTGTTCTTAATTTTTTTATACACTCTTTTAAGGATTGCAATCTCTTCTTGCGTAAACTCCATTGAAAAAGGATGTTTGATAAGTGTGAATTTGTAATTGGTTTTTGCTCCGGCGCGTGTAATTTCACATCCGCTGTTTCTCAGAGTGTTTATGTCAATTCTTATAATATCCGTAGAGTCTCCGGGTCTCATTAAATTTAAATCGATAAACGCCTGATTAATTTCCTTAAATGTTCTCGGCGCTTCAATTAAAAGTGCAAGCAATACAAGTGCTCTTACTCCGGTTAATGATACCTGATTAATCTCTGTGTTATCTGATAATTTTAACAAAATATTTCCTCTTTATATTCTTATTATTTGCACAAATCAATCAAATATTCAATCACAGTATCACAGTATCTGCGCTCTTCCGCGCTGAAAGCAAGAACTTCACCCGAAAAACTTTTTTTAACATTTGCAATAATATTCTGACGTTTACTTTTCGGTACATAATCAATCTTTGTAACAACGGTAAAAATCGGCAAATTGTAAGTTCCTACCCATTCCCGCATTTGAAAATCATTTTTCTGGATATCGTGCCTTGCGTCAATAAATTGTATCAAAGATTTTATCTGTTTACGATTTAATAAATACTCTTCAAGATATCTTTGCCATCTTGCCTGAGCTTCTTTAGAAACTTTTGCATACCCGTATCCCGGAAGGTCGGCAATTGTAAACAGGTCTGAAAAATTGAAAAAGTTTATAAGCCTTGTTTTCCCCGGAGTATTGGAAGTTTTGGCAAGTTTTTTATTGTTTGCAAGTGCGTTTATAAAAGATGACTTGCCGACATTCGACCGTCCGAGCAGCGGAAATTCCGGAAGAGAAAAATCCGGACACTGGGATAATTTTTCCGCACTTATGATAAATTTTGCATTAATCTGGTTCATAAAGTTTTCCTTTTTTATTCTTTATTACCCTCACAATGACATCAGGCTTGTAGGTTTACTTCCCAAAGTGGTGTCATTCAGAGGGCGTTAGCCCGAAGAATCTCTATAACTATTGTAAAAATTTTCTATTCACTATTCACTCCTCACTATTCACTAGTTAAAGTGATTCTTCGCCCCTGAATTGCTGTCGGGCTCTGAATGACGCCAAGCTTGTAGGCTTACTTCCAAGTTTGCTGTCATTGCGAGAAAATCTTTGATTTTCGTGGCAATCTATTTTTTATTTAATTGTCAAATTCGTTCTGGATTGCTTCGGGCTGAATGGCTGTCCCCTCGCAATGACGCCCGACTTGTAGGCTTACTTACTAACCTAATTCATTTACCCCCGCAATGACGCGGAACTTGTAGGCTTATTTCATGCCTAAAATCATTTACCCCTGCCGTCATTCAGAGGGCGTCAGCCCGAAGAATCTCTTTGAAGTTATTGTCGGGCTAAAGCCCGACCTATTACTCAGTTACCAATAACTCCTCTTGATCACTTGGTCACCCGGTCACTTGATCACTGCCAAATCCATTTACCCCTGAATCACATCAGTCTTTTCTTTTTCCTTTGCCCGGTGTGTTACAAGTGAGAGCAGTTTGTATACTTTTTCATTATTAACAACCGTTATTTGTGCTTTATCTTTTAGTAATTCCACATTCACTGACGGTTTGTGTTCAAAGATATTGCCAGTTTGAATACTTACGATTTGAATAAAGTTGTCCCTCAATATGCTGAGGGGTTCTTTTAAAAATGTCTCGAAAGTCTTAAAAATATTCATACATACCGCTTCAAACTTTAGTACAAATATTGTATAATAGTTGCAGGTAAATGTAAACATGGACAGCAGAGAAAAAGAGTACATAGAAGCTTTTAAAACGTACTTAAGCGTAGAAAAAAATTTTTCTGCGCATACCCTGAGTGCATACGAATCTGATATTGTGAGCTTTGTTCTCTGGCTTAACAATACGAGCTGTATAGAAGTAGATTTTAACAAACTCAGGGAATATTTGCATTTTATTCAGAGGTTTGACTATAAAAAAACAACCGTAGCCCGCAAAGTTGCTGCAATAAGAACATTTTATAAATTCCTGTTCAGAGAAAGATATATAGATTCAGACCCCGCTATTTCTCTTTCCGCGCCGAAACGCCCTAAATCACTGCCTAAATTTCTTACACCGGAGGAAGTTGAACAAATTCTGAATAATGTTAAAATTGATACTCCGGCAGGTTTCCGCAACAGAGTTATTCTCGAACTTTTGTGGGCAACCGGCATGCGTGTTTCAGAGCTGAGTAATCTGAATTTTGGAGATTTGAATCTTGACGAAAATGAAATCCGTGTTTTCGGAAAAGGTGCAAAAGAGCGTATTGTTCTTTTGTCAGACAGGGCGAAAAAATACTTAATTCAGTACATCCAATCCGCAAGAAACCTGCTTGCGCCCGGGTATGAAATAGGCAGACCTGATGACAATTCGCCGCTTTTTATAAACAATACCGGATACAGATTACAGAATAAAACAATAAGAACAGTGATAAACGAAACAGTGGAAAAAATCGAGCTTCCGAAAAAAGTTACCCCGCACGTATTCCGCCATAGCTTTGCAACAAAGCTTATAGAAAACGGGGCAGATTTGCGAGTTGTGCAGGAACTTCTCGGTCACGCCGGAATTTCTAATACCCAGATTTATACACATATTTCCATGAAACACATGAAAGATGTGTATGAAACCGCTCATCCTCACGGCGGTAAATCGGGTTAAACGGGGGTAAATTATAGGGATTGGTAAGTGTGGTTATAAGTTTATTCAGGCGCCGGCAATTTTTATTATTTTCCTGTTTTAATATACATGAGTGTGATTATATGAAAATTCAGTCAATATCTGCAATAAATTTTGAAAGGCGGCTTAAACCTTCTGAAGAAGCCGAATATTCCGATGTTTTAAGCCGTGGAAGAGAAAAATGTATTAAAGGAAATCCGCATGGGAAAAAAATAATACTTGTTGTTCCTGCGACATCTCTTCCGAATAAAACCGGTGCAGGAAATTTAAGTTCTCCGGAAAGTGGTGAATTTTTTGATTTTGCAAAAAAATATTGGGGAATTAACGAGATACAGATTCTTCCTGTCGGGCAATATCACAGCCACAGAGGCGAATATCCGATTTATTCGGGAACTTCTATGGATCTGGGCAATCACGTTATTGATATTCAAAAATATGTTTCCAAAGAGGATTTTGATAAAATTGTAAAAAGTAATAAAATTAAAGATCGCGTTAATTTTTCAAATGTAGTTGACAAAGATTCTATTCAGGAGAAAATTTTAAGAAAACTTTATAAAAGCGGTAAGTATCAGAAAGAATTGGAGGATTTCAAACGCGAAAATATCCGGAGGCTTGAACCAAAGGCTTTGTACGGAGCATTAAGAGAAATAAACGGTTCATACAATTACAAAGCCTGGAATAATATTGACAGGAACCTTTTCAACAGAGATATTGTAAGCGAGAAAGAATTTAAGTCCCGTGTCAGTGAAGTTAAGAAGCTTAAAGGCGAAGAGATGGATTTTTATTACTTCAAACAATTTCTTGCAGAAGCCAGCTTAAAGAATGCAAAGCAGGCTCTGAATGAAAAAGGAATAAAATTAAACGGAGATATGCAATGCGGATTTTCTTTTGATGAAGTCTGGGCAAGACCGGAGGCTTTTCTTCCCGAAACTTCAATCGGCTGGGGGCTGCCGGCGCTGAATCTTGATTCTTGTGAGGGACAGAAGCTTTTGAGAGAAAAGGCTGATTTTTATGCAAAAAGGTTTGACGGGGTAAGAATTGATGCTGCCTGGACGTACGCTAATCAGCCGCAGATTAAAAACAGGGGTAAAGAAAGAAAATATTATGCCGGTAAGATTCTTGATATTATTGACGATGAGTTCAAAAAGGTTAAGGGTTCAGACTTTGATACAAGAAATATAATGCATGAATTTGCAGCGTCAAAAGAGGATTTTGATATATATGACGGCGCGGTATTAAAGCCGTTTGTTAAAGACAGAGTGAAAATTTATACATCTGATCATATGAATAAAAACTGGGGAACTAATAAGAATTTTCTGGAACGCGGCTGGAATAGAGACAGTTTTATAATCGGAGCAAGAAACCACGATTCCGGTAAACTTCAGGTGACAAATCCGCAGGCAGAGGCTCTCGCTGAAATCTTGAAAATTCCTGAAGAGAAATTAAAACAGGACAGGGGAGAATTTATTAAAGCTAAACTTGCGGAACCATTTGCCGCTAAATATAATATGATTTATTTTGCTGATGCACTTGGTATTGACAGAGAATTTCAGGGTAACAGTGATAAAACATTGAATTATGCAGTTCAAATTCCCTTAGATTATCAGGAGAAATATTTTGCTTCACTTGAGAGAACGAAAAATGTATTTGGCAAACCTTATAAATCTTCTTCCTGTCCCGTTTTTAATCCTATGGACGCACTTGAAAAGCAGTTTAAAGCGCAGGGTCTCAATAAAACAGAGCCTGAATTATACCGGAAAATAGTTAAGTACAGAAAAATCCTTGAACAGAGCGAGAAACCTTCTAACTTACTGTATAAAGCGGTATTTGGACTGGCTTGCACGGGTTTGATTGTTTACCTTTGTTTGAGATTTCGTAAAAATAACAAGCATAAATAAGGTAGTTTTTGATAAATTCCTAATGCCGGCTTCCTGCCCCCTCTTGCAAAAAAGCAAAAAAACAACTATTATAGCAGTATAATGGAACAGTTTGTAATAACATTTGATGAAATAAGAGCGCTTTTAGTCGAGCAACAGTATCCCGATTCAGACATAGAAGAGTTAGAAAAGGCTTTTGAGTTTGCAAAGAAGCTTCATGCGGGGCAATACAGGGTTTCCGAAGAACCTTATATTATTCACCCTATGGAAGTCGTAAAAATTCTTATAGGTTTAAGGGCTGATAAGCACACCTTGATGGCAGGCTTTTTGCACGACATTCTTGAGGATACCGATACAAAGCCGGAAGAGATTAAAGAACTCTTTGGCGAAGATGTTTTAAACCTTGTTCAGGGGGTTACAAAACTCGGTAAACTCCAGTTTAAATCGACAGAAGAGCGTCAGGCAGAAAATTTCCGCCGTATGATGATAGCAATGGCAAGCGATGTCAGGATTATACTTCTTAAACTTGCTGACAGGCTTCATAATATGCGGACTCTTAATTACATGACTCCTGTAAAGCAGCAGAGAATTGCGCAGGAAACTCTGGATATTTTTGCTCCGCTCGCTAACCGCTTAGGTGTCGGTAAAATTAAGGCGGAACTTGAGGATTTATCTTTAAAATACCTTCATCCCGATAAATATTATGAAATAGCCCAGCTTGTTTCCCAGAAAAAAGCCGAGCGTGAAATGACCGTAAAGCTTTTGATTGATAAGATTTCCAAGGATGTTAAGGCAAGCGGGATTAATGCTCAGATTACAGGGCGCGCCAAGCATTATTACAGCATTTATAATAAAATGCAGCGTCTTAATGTTGCATTCCATGACCTGTACGACATTACCGCTGTGCGTGTAATTGTTGATACGGAAAAAGAATGCTATGAGGTTCTGGGGCTTATACACTCCCAGTTTAAGCCGATTCCGGGGCGTTTTAAAGATTATATTGCAATGCCTAAAGGCAACATGTATCAGTCTTTGCACACCTCCGTCATAGGTCCGCGGCAGAAACCGCTGGAAGTTCAGATAAGAACATGGGAAATGCACGAGATTGCTGAATATGGTATTGCTGCACATTGGAGATACAAAGAAAAAGGCTCCAAAAGGGCAGATTCTGCAAGTGATATTAAATTCTCGTGGATGAGAAAGCTTGTTGAATACAACAAAGAAACCAAAAACGCCGAAGAATTCGTAAACTCTGTAAAATTAGACCTGTTTTCAGACCAGGTATTTGCATTCACTCCGGGCGGTGACGTTATTGACCTGCCGCAAGGTGCAACTCCTGTAGACTTTGCTTACCGTATCCACTCGGATGTCGGGCATAAAACAGTAGGCGCATTAATAAACGGGCGTATTGCGCAGCTTGATACAAAGCTTAAAAACGGCGACATCGTTGAGATTATGACTTCGAAAGTTGCAGCTCCGCGTCTTGACTGGCTGAACTTTGTAGTTACAAAGCAGGCAGCTTCCAAAATACGACAGTGGTACAAAAAGAACAAACGCGAAGACCATATTGAAATCGGTAAAGCCAATCTGGAGCATGAGTTAACTAAATCTGTTTTTGATGATTATGTCAAAAACGGCGAGTTTGATAAAGTTGCAAAGCAGATGAATTATGTGAGCGCGGATGATTTATTTGCAGCACTGGGGTATGGCGAAACAACGGTTAATAAAATTATTAACCGCCTGAGAAAACCGCCGAAGCAGGAAAGCCCGAGTCTGCACAAACCGCGTAAAGCTTCCGAAAAAGATATTGTCGGGTTGGAAGGACTTTTGTATTCTTTTGCCAGATGCTGTTCTCCGATTCCGGGAGAGCCGATTGTCGGAGTTGTTACCCGCTCTAAAGGCGTAACTGTCCACAGGCTTGACTGTAAAACTCTGGAGAATATTCCGGTAGAAAGGCTTCTGGATATTCACTGGTCGGGCAATAATGTTAATAAAACATACAGCACTACAATCCGCATTGAAACCGCTGAAAAACTCGGGCTTTTGAAAGATATAATAGGCGTTGTTTCGGATAACAACACTAATATAAGTTCCGCAAACGTCAAATCAAAAGGTAAAGTCGGAATTATTGAACTCGGAATAGAACTTGATAACATTGAAACGTTAAGGCGTGTAATGACAGCACTCCAAGCCATGCCGGATGTTTTCAGCGTTAAGAGAATCCAAACATCATATACAAAGGCTCCGCAGCAATTTACTAAAAAGGTGAATAAATCAAAACATAAGAAATCATCAAATAATTAATTATTTCTTCTTTTTGGGATGATTTTCACACTCAAGCATAATTCTGTTTAAATTATTTAAATCGTAAACCGGCGGAAGGTTGGATTTGAGCGGAAGGAAGTAGGCAGGAGTGTCTGAGCAGAGGTCTACAAACACATTCGGATCTTTTTCTCTCTGGAATATGAACGCTTCACCGCGGTATTGATTAAATTTTTCCAGATATTCTTTATTTCCAGGCTCGGTTAATGGTTTTACAATATCCACAAGCGGTTTATATTTTTTATCAATGTCTTTGTTGTTTAAAATTTTGAAAAGTTTATCATCCAGTTCCTTCAAATCATGTACGTCCTTACCCATAATCATAAGTTCAAACGGACGCGGTTCACCGGGGAACTTGAACAAGAAGTGTATGGCCGAATAATTTACTTCGGTTAAATCATTCATATCAAAACGGACTCTGCGTTTTTCTCTCAAACCTAAACTTTCCCATTTTTCTTCCTGCACGCGCTGCATTTTTTCCAAAAAATCGATTGAAGCATAGTCATACTGTTCTTTTGCAGTACGTTTCATTTTTTCGGTTGTTTTCGGTCTTTTATTTTCAATTTCAATAAGTTCGATTTCACCTTTTTCAATTGCAGGGAAAAATCTTGAAAGAAGCTTTTCAACAGTCTTTTTTCTGCCGTCTCTCATAACAATTTTAGCCCCGTTAAGATCCGTCATAAAATCCAAAACTTCTGCCTTGCAGTTATACTGGCGTGTTGCGCTTTTTTCTACAATAGACTTCGGTGTTTTAACTCTGCCGCAGAGTTTAAATACAGGCAGCTTCGGATTTAATTGTGTAGCGACCAGATCACCGAACAGTCTGTTCATAAAAGTTTCAATTTTTTCCTGCATAGGTTCTGCAGCCTTGCTTATAGAACGGGCTACGCCTAAAGAAACACCCCCCATTGCTCTTGACTGGAGCATTTTAGCAGTCGCACCAAAAGATACGGTATCTTTCGATAATGCCCTCGGCATTGTCAAACCATAATTAGTATTCGGATAAGAAACGGTTTTATTATTACTGCCGCTGTTATTTGTTGTCTGGAATGCTCTCAAACCAATAATTTTGGGGATATTCATTTTAATTTCTCCTGTTGTGTACCAATATTAATAAACACTATAAAAAAAATTTTTGCGCTTTTATTACAAAATATTAAGCTAGACCGCAGCTTCTTCTTTTAATGATTCCTCAATTTTATTTTCATATCCCGTAAATTCGCATATCCGGCGCGCCCATTCTCTTGCGATTTCATCCTCGTCCAGTGTGTAAGAAATAGGTTTTCCTATTTTTACCGTTATATGTTTTTCAAAAAGTTTTTTGGCATATCCGTCAAATCCGCATATACCTACGGGAATTATATCTGCCTTGAATTTTTTTGCAAAAAGTATAAAACCTTTGTGAACATTAGTCAGAACAGGCTCTTTGACGATTTTGCCCTGAGGAAAAATTCCCAGTGACCACGATGTATTAAAAACTGATTTTACGGTTTTAAAAGTTGCAATCTCTGGCTTGTCTCTGTTCACTGCAAAACCGCCTAATGTATGCACAAGAAAACGTAAAAGCTTGCTTTTGTCATGGAAAAGTTCCTGTTTTGCCATATATGCAATGGTTCTCCAGGCAGCGACAGCTATAAGCGGAGGATCAATATATGAAACATGGTTTGCCGCAAAAATTACATGGGGATTCTCCGGAACATTTTCTTTCCCTTCAACCTTCAGATTATACATAAGCTTTGTTACAGGATAAACTACCAGCATTAAAAACAGCATATAATATGATGTTCTGAACCAGTTATAGTCTTTTTCTGTTCGTCTGTTGTAATTCTTTTCCTTTCCCATTTTTCCCTTCCAGTCGTAATAAGGTTTTTATACTTTTACTTTATCTTCTACGTATTTAAATCCGGTTAAATCCTCAATTGATTTTTCCCACTGACCTACCATTCCCATAACATCATCGGAATAAGGTATAACTTTTCCTATTCTTACAATAATTTTTCCCGTAAAAGGCAGCCTTTTAACTTCCTGCGTGCCTGTAATACCTATTGGCAGAATTCCGCATTTTGTGCTTTTTGCAAGGGTTGCAAAACCTTTAGCCACATGGCTGATTTCTCCTGCTTCCTGACGTGTTCCCTGAGGGAAAATCCCGAGCACCCAGTCTGTTTGTTTCAAATTCTTGACTGTTTTTATTGTAGAGACGCTCAGTTTTTCTCTGTCAACGGCGAAAGCTCCGAGCCAGTTAAGCCACCAGCGCATAAAAGGATTTTCAAAAAGTTCCTTTTTCGCCATATAAGCAACTCCCCTGTTCATCACTGCACACACAAGAGGCGGGTCTAATGTGGACAGGTGGTTTGCTGCTATTATAAAGTCATTGTTGTCAGGAATGTTTTCCCTGCCGTAAACTTCAAGTCTGTACACCAGTTTAAACCGGATCATATAGAAAACATGCGTTATTATAAACAAAAACATCCGGCGCCATTTGTTATAGAATTTAGCCTCTCTTAAGCAGTAATTACTGCCTTTTTTATCGTTTGACATATGAAATACCCCTTGTCTTAAGCAGTATTATACTATAAATAACGGCAATAAAATAGTATACTAAGCGAATTTTTATTCTTCGCTTTCTTCTTCCGCTTCTCTGTACTCTTCTTCTGCTTCCGCTTCTAAGCGCTCAAATTCTTTTTCTTCTTTTTCTTTCTCTTTTTCTTCTTCAAGAATATCTTTAATAGATTTTTTATGTTTTTTGGCATTTAAAACAGACGCTACATTTGTCATTGCAAGGGAATTCAGAGTTGCCCTCAAAAGAGCGCTTCTGTCGACAAACTGGTCATTATAGAAGTTTCCGCCTTCTTCTTCACCTTCGGCAGGAGGAAGGTACATAGCTTCAGACCCGTATTTATCCTGACTCATTTTAGCAGCAGTTCCCGATGGGTCGCCGCTTTTAAAATTAAACGCCCCGCCGATTCCGTAAAAACCTGCCGATCTGTTATCTACCACTATAAGACCTCATGTTAAGGGTATTTCTTGCCATATTTTAATACCCTCCTAGGATAATATAACCTCTAAAAGTATTATTTGCTAGTTCATTAAGAAATTGTTACAATTAAAATTTTTCAGGAACAGGATCGTATCCTCCCTGATTAAGCGGATGACATTTGCAAATCCTTTTAATTCCCAGCCATCCGCCTTTTAAGACTCCAAATCTTTCGATTGCCACACGGGTATATTCCGAGCAGGTCGGATAAAATCTGCATCGGGCAGGAGTGTGTCTTGATATCATTTGGTATATTTTTATCAGATTCAGAATTAAATTTTTTATCATATCATAAAATGGCAGCATAGAAAGCTTTTAAACCTCTTTAATACTCTCCGCGGATTCTTGCAAATTTTGTATTGGCATAAAAATATTTGAGAATTTGATAGGCATTATATCCTCTTTTGGCAAGATTGTTCGCTCCGTACTGGCTCATACCAACTCCGTGTCCGTTCTTTTTTATTCCGTCATCAAATGACGGTACTGATTTTAGAAACGGTAAATCTGATGACCAGACCTGACCGCCGGTTTTTGTTTTTCCGCCGGCTGAAGCTGAATAATAGGCAGGAACTATCTTCCCCTGACAGACAAGAACAATTCCCTTAGTTTCTTCTACCGCAGAATTTGTATTTGACTTTTCCGCGCTTGCTCCGCCGTAAGCCTGATCTTCCGGGGTGTCTTTTAAGTCATACCCGTATTTTGCCCGCTTCCCCCGGTTTGCAATGGCGTAACTTCTTGCAGCTATTGCCTGTGCTTTATGTGCTTCGTGCTCCCATCCTGACGGCATTTCAGAGGGTACTACACCTTGAAGATATTTTTCAAGAGGAACATCATTTATCACTGTCAAACCCATTCCGTCGTTTATAATTTTGAAATTTCCGCGGTACCATCTCCGTTTAACACTTACAAATCCGCCTTCTTCCGGCTTTATAATAATTTTACCGGCACGCATTTTATTCCATTTCCCGTCAACTTTTATGGCAATAACATCGTGGTAGGGCTTCATTTCATAACCCTTCATTTTTTCCATTACATAAATAAGTTTGTTTGTGTCGCAGTTTATAATTTCCGCTTTTGTGGATGCCCCGATATAGGTCTTATTAACACCGGTTTGTAACCCTATTTTTATTGCAAAAGACGGATTGCATAACGCTATAAATGATATGAATAATACTAAAGCTTTTCTCATCCCCATAATTAATATTATACAACGTAATTTTTTAAGTATAAAATTTTATTAATTCCTGCTATTGAAAATAAGACGGGTAATTTTTAAATACTTGTACTTCAAGAAATAAAAATAACAAAATAACGCGGTTTAAAATCAACCGCGCCATTCTAAGAAGAAAGAATGATTTTACTTTAAATGTTTTGTGCTGCTATTGCTTTATAAAAGCTTATGTAATCTATCATGCAGTCAAATTCGCTTGAATAAACCATTTTGTTTACACTCAAAAGGTTTTCTTCCATCTGGTTTAAATCAAGTTTTGCAATAACACCCTGGGCAAATCGTGTTTGGGAAATTGCAAAATCCTCTTTTTCAAGCTCTTGAATCTTTTTCTGTTTGGTTAACTTTTCTTTGTCCATATTTATTGAAACAAGCGAGTCGTTAACCTCCTGCATAGAAGTCAGATTAACTTTTTCATAATTTTTCAGGCTTTTTTCGTAAGCAATCTTTTTGGCTTTCAAATTTGCTTTAATTCTTCCGCCCATAAACAGAGGCTGCATGATTCCGCCGCCGATACCCCAGAGCATGTTTGAAGTCGTAAACAGGCTTCCGAGATTTGTTGCATTAAATAACATTAATCCGCCGAGATTAAGTGTCGGAAGCATTTCTTTTCTTGCAACCCTAACATCAATTCCGGCTTTTTCAAGCATTTTTTCTGCCTTCATATAATCAGGACGTTTCATAATAACATCTGAATTTACAAATTCAGGAATATTTCCGGAAAATGCAAGTTCCTTGTAGTCAATTCTCTTATACTCTTCTATATTATTAGGACTGTCGCCTGTCAAAACCGCAAGCTGGTGCAGAAGTTTTGTTCTCTGTTTTTTTAAATCTGTTAAATCTGCAACTCCCTGAATATACGACTGGTTTGCTTTTACAAGGTCAGAAGTTGAAACAAGTCCTTCAAGGTTGCTTATTGACATTATTTCAAAAATTTCTTTTCTTAATTTAACAATATCTTCCTGCAAGTCGACCATTGCATCAAGTTTTACTATATTAATATAAACAGTTCCTACAGATGAAGCTATTGAAATGTATGCAGCCTGCTCATCCAGAATAGAAGCTTCATACAATTTTCTTATTGCAGTTGTCTTGTTGTGATTTTTACCGAACAGGTCTAATTCATAGCTAGCCATAATAGGCAGTAAGAAACTTCCTGCTTCGTGTTCCATAAATCCGCCGTATCCCGGCATAAATCCGGCATGAATAGTCGGAAGCTCGTTTGCTCTCTGTCCGACAACATTTTGATAGTATTCATCAATTGTTAATGTTGCCATCTTTAAGTCTTTGTTATTTTCAACAGCTTTAATAATATAATCATTTAAAATATCATCATTAAACTGTCCCCACCAAGCCATATTAACGTATTCATATTTGTTTTTGACAGGTTTAATTTTTTCTGATTTTTTCTTTTTATCTTTTTTATTATTTTTATCATTGTCAACCGTTTGTTCAGCACCTGCACTCAAAACAGTTTTTTCAGCAGCAAGAACGGAAACGGCATTACTCAAACCGAGTGATACCAGTATAGCCAGTGTTAATATTTTCTTCATATCTTTTTCTTCTCTCCAAGTACTTGATTTTTTCTAATAAGAATGATAACATAAGTATGTTGCAAATGCAACATGTTGTTAAATAAACATACACCAAACAGGGGATTTACAAAATTGCAAAATCATTTTACAGATACTGTATTCTACCAGATAGAACTGACAGCGAAGTATTGCAAGCTTTTAGGGCAGCAGGTGTTTGAAAAGTACGGGGCGGGAATTACTCCGGAAGAATTTTCAACACTTGATACACTGATTTGTAACCCGAATATCTGCCAGAGAGACTTAGCAAAATTAATCCTCAAAGACAGGGCAAATACAGGGAAGATTCTGGACAGTCTGGAGAGAAAAGGTTTTATTACAAGAAAATTATCAATAAAAAATAACCGTCCTGTTAAGATTGCAGAAATTACTGAAGCAGGAGTAAGAAAGGCTGAAGAAGTAACCGAAAAAATCAAACCGCATCTTATGCTTGTAAGAGAGAGAATTAATAATAGTGATCTGGCAAAAGTAAGCGGTTTATTAAAAGAGTTAAGAGACGTTTTAAACGAAACACTGGAAATACAAATATAGAATAGTAAAGGTGAAAAAATGAGCGAAGAAAAGAATTTAGAAGAGAATAAAAGGAAATTACCCGTAAAAAAGCGTTATATATTTGCGACACTTGTAACTTTAGGTGTTTTGACAGCCGGATATTTTATTTATGATTATCTGGGCTACCAGACAACTGATGATGCTTATGTAGAGACAACAACGGTTTCTGTTTCTCCAAAGGTATCAGGACAGATTGTAAAAGTTCTGGTTGAAGATAACCAGCCGGTAAAAGCGGGGCAGGTTGTTGCGGTTATTGATAAGGTAGATTATCAGGTTAAACTGGATCAGGCGACAGCAGCTTACGAAAAAGCTCTTTTAAATCAGGAAAATGCACGTGCTGATTTGAATGCGGCTAATTCTGAAATTGAACTTGCAAAAAAAGATTTAGAACGATATGAGAACCTTTATGCAGCAGGAGCTGTTTCAAAGCAGAGACTGGATCAGGCAAGGACAAATCTGGAAAATAAACAGGCAAGCCAGACAAGTGCCGAGCAGTCAATCTTTTCAAGCGACCCTTCTAAAAACGTAAAAGTTGCGGATGCTGATTTGAATGTTTTGAAAGCTCAAAAGCGGGCAGCAGAGCTGGCATTGGAATACACGGATATTTTGGCTCCGATTGACGGAACAGTTTCCAATAAGAAAGTTGAAGTCGGTATGATGGTTCAACCGGGAAGCCCTTTGTTTGTAATTGTTCCGCATAATGTGTGGGTTGTTGCAAATTACAAAGAAACACAGCTAACGCATATGAAAGAAGGTATGGAGGTTGATATTAAAATCGACACTTATCCTGATAAAGTTTTCAAAGGAAAAATTGACAGTATTCAAAGAAGTTCAGGCGCAAAAGCAAGCTTGTTCCCGCCTGAGAATGCAGTCGGTTCTTTCGTAAAAATCGTACAGAGAATTCCTGTTAAGATTGTATTCACGGAAGAGATTGACCCTAATGAATACAAGATAATACCGGGAATGTCAGTTGTACCAAAGGTACATATAAGAGACTTTGAAAAACAACAGACTAAATAAACCGGCATGGAGTCTGTTCAAAAGGGAGACCTTGAGTTAAAAAACAGTTTAGGAATGAAATCAGATGTCTCCCGCCCAAAAGGTTAAAAAAAAATTTCAGTATTACGACTCAGCGGCGGCATGAATTCTCGTCAATGCCGTCCTTTTTTTATTATAACAGGAATAAATTTTAAAGTCTTATTTCCGCAGCCAGATAAATCGATTTGTATTAGGAATAAGGCGTTTGAAGTCGTTTTTCAGGTAAAAATTTATAACACTTTTGCTGTCTGCAGATGTTAATTTAATTCCTGAATAGAGGCTTTTGAGTGCATTTAAAATTCCGGTGCCTAATTTTTTATATTCAGGATTTTCAAGCGCGTATATAATTTCTGGTTTAACCTGAATATGACTTAATTCCACAACCGGTTTACCGGCATCTTCAATTTCTGCCATACCGAGAATTTGTCTGTCATCAAGATTTGATAAATTATCCTTCTGGGTTGTAACAGCATAGACCTTATATTGATTTTTATCAAGGATTTTCATATTTAATAATTTAGATGTATGGGCAATAACGGCTGCATATTTTTCATTTACCCAGTAATCTGCGGCGGTGCCGAGTGCGGCGGAATCTTCCGGATTATCCGGTTCAGCTTCTACAAAATAGACTTGCTCCGGATAGTATTGATTTTTTTGACCGTTATATTTCTCAACTCGTATGGATTTTATAAGTTTTGCATTAAAATTTATTACATTATCGGAGATTATTTTCATAGATTTTCAGGATTCCAGATATAATCAAACTTACCTTCTTGCATAACATGAAATTTATTTCTTGTATAAAACTCTGTTACTTTAAAATCAGAATTTAATGTTATTGTTTTTTTATAGAAATTTTTTAAAAAATCCAGCATGCAGCTTCCGATTCCCTTGTATTTGCGGGATTTTTCAGGATAAGCATATTTTGGGTTTACTTCAAGATAATCTATATGTATTTCATCATTATTGCGTTTATCAATTTCTGCAAGTGCAATAATTTTTTTACTGTTTAATTTATTAAAATTCTTTTTTTGTGTAGTTATTGCAAGTACGGATTGTTCTTTCTGGCTTACAAACCCCGCGAAAATACAGTCAAGCATTGACCTGATAGCCGGAGCATAGACAGCATTTTTCCATTTTTTTACGGCATTGCTTACAGCTTTGACATCAGCTTCATTTACCCCGTCAATCTGTACAATGCTTACTTTTCTGGGAGAATAAACTTTTGTCAGAAGGTCACGCTGCTGAACACTGCCGTTTGTTATATATCTTGCGCCGAAAGTTATTGAATTTATCATAGTACCGTTATTAAAACACGTAAAAATTATTTTTGTCAGTCAATAACTTTTAATACTTCATAAATATTCATCTTATGAGACTTCCCTCTGATTTCAACATCGGAAATCTTCATAACATCAATAAAACTTTTTGTCTCTTCATAAGTCGAGGCGCTTATTAATATTTTTGTTTTATAAACTTTGTTATAACTCTCCAGCCTGCTTGCAAGGTTTACCGTATCACCGATAACCGTGTATTCCATACGGTTAACCGAGCCGATATTACCGACAAAAACTTCGCCAGTATTAATCCCGATTCCGATTTCAATTTTCGGCTTGCCTTCTCCTGCCCATTTTTTCTGGAGTTCTTTTACTTTGAGAAGCATTTCATACCCGCAGCGGACAGCGTTAGAAGCGTGGTTTTTGTCCTGAATCGGCTCTCCGAATATTGCCATAACAGCGTCACCTATGAATTTGTTTATAATTCCGTTGTATTTGGAAATAATAGGCTCCATCTCGGTAAAATATTCATTAAGGATTTCCGAAACCTGCTGGGCAGACATAGTTTCAGACATTGATGTAAATCCTCTTATATCCGCAAAAAGAACCGTAACAGTTGCTTTCTTTCCGCCGAGCCCGAGGTTGTCGATATTTTGTATAACCCTTTTCATAACATCTTCGGACATATATTTGCCCATAGCGGATTTAACCTTTTCTTTGCTTCTGTTTTCAAGCACAAATTTGTGGGTATATCCGACAAGCATTGTTACAATAAACATTACCGGCGGAGTCATGACATTGATTACAATTCCGGAGTAAAAACATATTGAAGCCAGAACAATGTATCCGGCAATAATACTGACAGAAAGTCCGATTGATTTAAATAAATCACAAAGTCTTATAATTCCGTATACAATAAGCATTCCCATAATTGTTACAAGAAGATTGATTGAATGCGGAAGAACTTTTAAGAAATCATTGTGGATAATATTATCAATAGCTGTCGCCTGAATATCAACCCCCGGGTGGTTTGAAATAACAGGAGTGTTCTTGTTATCGTTCAAACCGGTTCCTGCCGGAACATTAGCCCCTATTACAACAATTTTGTCTTTAAAAATTTCCGGATTTATAACCGGCTCCATGCCTTTTGACAGATTATCAAAAGAGTCCATTACGTCAACCGCGGAAATTTTTGTATGTGAATATCCTTCTTTATTGAGTTTATAGAATTTAAGCGGCACAATTGACTGATATTTTGTTGTGCGCTGCAAAATTTTGTAGTTAAGTTCCGGAAAATAAATTGACGAATTTGTCACAACCATCTCAGGATTATCGTTTTTCATCAAAAATGCTTTCATAGCTACAGAGGGGTAAATATTTCCTTTGTATTTGAGAATATATTCATGGTTTCTGAAAACTTCATCCATAGAGTAAGACGAGAGGCTGCCGTTAATAAATCCCGGAAGCATTGAAACTGAACCTGCATTTTTTACTGAATCAAAGTATGGTTTTGGAAACGGCATTAAGCTTGAATAAAAATCCGGCATAGATGTGGTTTTATCAACGGCTTTTACGGCAAATTTTTTGAATGCACTATCATAAACGTCTCCAAAAGCTTCGCTCTGCCAGCCCGCAACAGACGGCATAAATCCCACAATAAGATTATCCAGTTTGCTTACGGAATTAAAAAATTTACGGTCGGATTCAGGATAATCACTGTCTAAAGTGGCAATTATTGAATCATGAACCACAAGCGCCGGATGCGCGTATTTTTGAAAATAATCATAAATTTTGCAGTTCAATTCTCTTTTCCACGGCCAGCGGTATTTGTCAACAGTTTTGGAGTCGATTACAACAAGTATGACGTCATCGCTTCCGTAAACCTGTTTTTTATTATCAAACGGAAGTTTTTCAGTCAGAGCATGTTTCACCATAAAATCATACCCTTTAGGCTCAACAAAATTGTAAGTTACAAAATATACAAATATTAAACCTGCAAAAATTATTATACTTAATGTTAATGCTTTGATTTTGTTAAACATGGTTGTTCCTTTTTGTTTAGTGAATGGTGAGGAGTGAAGAAAATGTAGAATGGTGACTGAGTGATTGAGTGACTAAGTGACTAAGCTCTGTAGGTTGGGTGAAATCCGACAATAACTTACACGATGCCTGTGGAGCAAGCTCCACACTACTTAACTTCATACTATTTAACTTTCCCCTCGCCCCTTGTGGGAGAGGGAGCAGCCGTTCTTGAGCCGGATGGCGAAAGTTACGGATGCGGGTGAGGGGTTAACCCCGTTTAAGATTGCTTCGAGCTGTCTTGGCTGTTCCCTCGCAATGACGCTGGGTCTGTCGACTTACTTCATGACTAAAATCATTTACCCCCGCAATGACGCCAGATTTGTCGGCTTACTTCACAACTAAAATCATTTACCCCCGCAATGACGTCGGGCTTGTAGGTTCACCTGACAACCCAAATACATTTAACCCTGCAGTCACTCAGTCACCGGTTTTTATATATTTTATTCAGTTGTCAAATGTTAGTTATTGTTGGGTTTCACCCAACCTACAGTTTTATTATCACAGTCACCAACAACTCCTCTTGATCACTTGGTCACCTGGTCACTTGATCACTGCAAAACATACATTCACTATTCACTACCCAACTACTATTTATGTTATAATAAATTATTAGAAAAGGATACATACAAATGAGTGAGAATTATATTGGAATTATAAAGGAAGATAAGGTTTACCCGATAATAAGGACAAAAGAGCCGGAGCAGGCAATAGAGACAGCAAAGGCGCTTGTAGAGGGCGGAATACGGGTTCTGGAAATTAATGTTGAGAATCCTTCCTTGTACAAAGCAATATCGGAGGTTTCAAAATTTGCACACGTATGCGCGGGCGGAATAATAACTGCAATGCAGGCGGATGCGGCGTTTGAGAGCGGAGCAAAACTCATTGCTTCTCCAATTTTTCAGATGAATATGGTTAAGATTTCCAAAAACAGAAGAGTTCCGTTTATTGCCGGCGCTTCAACAGCTAATGAAGCTTATAACGCGTGGAAATCAAGAATACCGCTTATAAAGCTTTATCCGACAGACGCTATGGGCGGGGTTCAGTATATTGAAGAAATTTTAAGACAAATGCCGTTTTTGAGCCTTATGCCGACAGGGAATATTAAACTGGGTGAAGTCGTAACGTACATAAAAGCAGGCGCTGCAGCTGTAGGCGTGGGAAGAGACTTCTATCTCGGATTTACTCCAAAAGAAATCACCCAGCGCACAAAAGAGATTATAAAAGAAGTTAAGGATTTCACTGAATGGACTCAAAAGTAGATATTGCAATTATCGGCGAATGTTTGATAGAACTGTCTGCAAACGGAACACTTGCAGATACGTCGACTCTTAATAAATACTTCGGCGGAGACACCGTAACAACTGCCGTTGCAATAGCAAGACTCGGCGGAAACGTTACTTATGTTACAAAAGTCGGAAATGACGGCTTTAGCGAATTTATTCTGTCAAGCCTCCGGAAAGAAGGAATTGACACTTCTCTTATCAAAACCGGTGATGAACAGAACGGAATGTATATTGTATCAAGAACTCCGGAGAAGAACGAACTTTTGTATTACAAGCGCAAAACCGCCGCTGCAAAATTATCTATAGAAGATTTGCCGGAAGATTGCATAAAAAAACTCAAACTAATCTATTCAACAGGTGTAGTCCAATCATTGAGCGCCTGCTCAAGAGAACTGGTGAGGGAAGCTTTTAAAATAGCAAAAGAAAACGATGTCTTAACCGCGTATGACCCTAATTACACCTCCTGTTTTATGAATTCTGCAGACACAAAAGAGTATTTTGAAGAAATTGTTGAGTTTACGGATATTATATTTTTGAGCCTGAAAAATGATGCCGTAAAATTATACGAGATTGATTCCATGGAAAAAGTTATGAAATACTTCTGGGATAAAGGAGTTAAGATTGTTGTTGTAAAATCCCATGTTGATAACGGATATTATACGGGCTATAAGGGTGAGATTAGTTTTACCAATTTTTACAACACTCAGAAAGCAATAGATATAACGGCTTCCGGAGATGTATTTAACGGCGGATTTTTGTACGCACTAACTAACGGACATACGCCTGTTGAGGCGACTAAGTTTGCAGCAGTAGTTTCAGGACTTCAAACCCAAAACTACGGAGCTATTCAGGCAATACCTTACAAAAACGCCGTTCTGGAGAATTTGCAGCAATGACAAAATACGTTGTATCCGGATATATCGGATTTGATAACTTCGGAGACGAAGCTATTGCAAGGGTTTTGACCGACAGGTTGAAAAGAGAGGGAGCGGAAAAAATTACTCTAATTTCTTCCAACCCGCAAAAAACCGCACAAATCCACGGAGTTGAAAGCTGCGGAATGCTTGATTTCTTTAAGAGTATAAAGGAATCTGACGTTTTAATCTCCGGCGGCGGAAGTCTTTTGCAGGATGTAACAAGCTTCAAGAGCCTCTTATATTACCTCGGAGTAATTTTTACGGCGCTTTTTTCAGGGAAAAAAGTTGAAATATATTCGCAGGGCATAGGTCCTATCCGCTCAAAAGCCGGACAAATTTTAACCCGTCTTGCGCTTAAAAACGCTTCAAAAATTTCAGTAAGAGACAAAAAATCACAAGAGCTTCTCCTAAAGTGGGGGATTAAATCAGAGCTGGTCAAAGACCCGATTTTTAGCCTGGAGCTTCCGCATAAAAATAAAAAAGGAACCGTCGGGATTCAATTAAGGGATTTTCCGACTCTTACGGATAAATTCCTGAACGCTCTTGCGGATGAAGTTATAAAAAGATTTCCGGATAAAAAAATACAAATAATCTCTCTTCAAGACAGCATTGACCTTGAAGTATGCGAAAAATTTAAACGAATACTTTCTAAAAAAGAGCGGGAAGAAAATGTTGAAGTTTTGAGCGGGCTTTCAATCAATGAAGTTTTTGATGTGATTTCAAATCTAGAATACTTGATTGCAATGCGCTTTCACGCAAACGTTGCGGCAATAAAATCCGGAGTAAAAACACTTGCTATAAATTATGATATAAAAATTAAAAAACTTGCGGAAGAATACAGTCTGCCGTTAGTTGAACTTAACCGGAAAGGTTTTGAAAAAGAATTTGATACATTTATTCAGGGTTAAAAATTTTCCAATTAAAGAATTAGTCTGCTTGTGATATTTTGCAGGGAATGACAAATTTTAATTCTCCATACCTTAGTTATAGATTTTTTATAATTTCGGATAATTAATCTTTTTTGAAAGAAATATTAAAATGATAAGTATGGAAATCCGCTCGTCACAAAAATTTTGCATAATTACCCCGCTCAGTCCGCGCCTTGATGCGCGTGAAACATGCCGTTTGAGAGAAGAAATTAATCTTCATCCGGACAAACTTATAGGTATTGACCTTAATTATGTTGAAGACTGTACAATAGATTTTCTGGAACTGGCAAAAAAATTGCATGCCGGATTTTTTAACATTCAGTCGGATATTTTTTCATTGTTTATAGTCATGGACATTGATAAATCAACAGAACTTTATACAACGGAAGAAGATTTTATTACCGGAAAACGACGGCTTTTAAACCGCAGATTTAGCGTCGTATAGCGCGTAAATACTGACGATTAAGTGTATAAATTATACATAAGGGTTGAAAAATTTTCTTTTTTGTATTAATATATTGGAGACATAAATTCTGTAGGATTATTTATCCAAGCCGGAGCGCGGGGAATTATAAAGATAGTCGCCTAACAAATTTTGGTGTCGGGTAACAAAAAATTTAGGAAAGACGCTTTATACGGAACCAAGCGAGAACAAAGTGAAACCGTAGGGAGGATTTTTAGGATAGTCTACAGAATCCAATTTACAATAATATAAGAGGATTTCAATGATTAGAAAAACAGTCTTAACAACTATTGCATTGCTGGCTTTGCTATGCGTTAGGGTTCAAGCTGCTCCGACTCCGGAGAATGTAATTAAAGAAACCATTGTCAAACATTCAATAGAAATGAATGTAGATCCGGCACTGGCTCTCAGTATTGCAAAGAAAGAATCGGGATTCAAACATGAACTTAGGAGTCCTTACGGCGCGGTCGGAGTATTCCAACTGCTCCCGTCAACAGCACAAAGAATGGGATTTAACCCTTATTACTTAAGCGAAAACATTAAAGCCGGACTGACATATTACAAAATGATGTATAAGATGTTCGGCTCGACAGAACTGGCTCTTGCTGCTTATAATGCAGGTCCCGGTAATGTTAAAAAATTCGGAGGAACAATTCCACCGTACAGCGAAACAAAAAGATTCGTATCCCAGATTATGCTTGAGTACAACAGGCAGAAAACAGACCCTGACCCTGCGATTACAAAAGTAATTCAGGCAAAAGCAAAAATGCCGGACAGGGAAACGGAAGCTAAAAATACCCCGAAACAAATTGAGCTTCCTAACCTGAGTGAGATACCGGAGGTTAGACATTCGGAACCGGCAATGGAAATACTTTAAAAAATGCGAAAAAGACTCTTATAAAAGGGTCTTTTTTGTTATAATAAATTTATGGCAGATAGAATAATAATTTTTTCAGGCAAACAATATTCCGGCAAAGACACGGCGGCAAAAATTTTGATGGAAGCCATGCCGGATTTCAGGCGTTGTGCAATGGGCGATATTATAAAGATTGAATACGCAAAAGAACATAATCTGACTTTTGAAGAGATTGAAGCGAATAAACCAAAATACCGTCAGGGCTTAATTGATTTAGGGAATTATGGCAGGAGTATAAGTCCGGACTACTGGTTAGAAAAGATTGTTGCGCAGGAGGGTAATATAGTTGTAACAGATGTCCGGATAAAACACGAGTATGAAGTTTTCAAAAATGCCGGAGCAATTTCCATACGGGTCGAGGCTTCAAGGGAAATAAGAGAAGCCCGCGGCGGAAAGCTCGTAGGCGAGAATGATATTACCGAAGTTGATTTAGATAATATTCAGGATTGGGATTTTGTAATCGACAATAACAAGGATTACGAAACATTGAGAAAAAATGTTCTAAAAATTGTTGAAAAATTGTGTTAAGCATTAAAGTTGTCTCCTTTTTATCTGATTTGTAATTTTAAATGTTTAGTTATTGTCGGGCTAAAGCTCGGGCTATTCACTAGTTTAAGTAGTAGGGTGGGAAAAGCGTGAGCGTTCCCACCGGAATAGAAAAGTTATTGTTGGGTTTCACCCAACCTACATTTCTCAGTCACTTAGTCACTTAATCACTCAGTCACCCATAAGATACATTTCCCTTTCTTGATCACTTGATCACCTGGTCGCTTGATCACCAAACTTGTCATCATGCAGTTCCTGCCGGTTTTGTATTTGCCTGCGCCACTATTCCTGCAGGCTTTTTCGGATTTAATGTTTTATCTGCAATACTTCCAATCTGGCTTAAGCCGGCACTGGCAATTGAGCCGTAAATAATACTCTGGACTCCGGAGAACAGCATTGCGGTAAGCGCCATTGAAGCCCCGATACCTGCAACAGCCGGAAATCCGAGAGTTAGCGCGCGTGATACCCTGTCTTCTTTGGTGTCTGCCGTACCGACTGCTATACCGCTTAAGCCTATCATACCGATACCGCTTATAATATCAGACGGAGCACCGCCGAGTACAAGGTCTCTTTTCTTGTCAAAATAATCTATACATTCACTATGGTTTGCTTTGGTAAGTTTTTTCTTTGCAGCTTTGAGTCCGTCATCAAGAAGGGCTTTTTCATCTTTTGTAATATGAGGTGAAAGCATGTCTATAACTTCGTTATACTTCCCGCGGATGTTTTTACCGTCTCCCATAAGTTCGCTTACAGCCTTCTTTCCGTCCTGTTCACAGGTGTTTCTGGCAGGCATAAGCATATCTTCCGCCCAGAAAGTCATATTATCCTGAACGAGTTTTCTGTTATGCTGCATTTTTTGCTTGAAAGTACCTTTCGACTTTGGACCTTTGAATTGTTTCAAATATCCGTTAAATAACTTGTCTTTAAAATCCTTTTCAAGATTGGACATAGATTTTTCCTGCATAACAAGACGCTCGGCGGTTCTGTCTTTTGAAAAATAATTCTGCGCGAGCTTTATCTCACTAAGCTTGGCTTCAAGTTGTTTCTGCTCTGCAGGAGTTAATTTACCTTTATAATTTTTTATCAAATCATCAAGATAATCCATTTTCTTACCGGCAGAATTATATTTATGATACACCGTGCTTTTACTGATTCCGTCAAACCATTTTGTAATACCGTTGTGAAGCGGTGACATTACTTTACGGAATCCGCTGTCACACACTTTTAGAAATTTTCTTAAAGTATCATTCTTAACTCCGTCAAACTTTTCTGCCGTGCATAACCACTTAAACCCTAAGTCTTTAGAAGCGTTTGCACTGTTTGTAAATTGGAAAATGTCAAAAACCTTTTTCAAAAACTTTTCACAGGATTGGTAAAATTTGCTTTTAATAATATCATTTTTGTTTTTCTGAACATTAACCGAAGCTTTGTTTGACAGATTTTTCAATTTGCCTAAAAATTTGCCGGAAAATCTCGGGTTAAGAAGTGCAATAAGAGAAGATAAAACAAGTACGCTGCTGCCTGCTGCAATAGCGGTTTTATGAGATTTCTTTTTCTCCTCGTCCTGCGGTTCTTTTACAAAAGTATCAACTGTATTTGTGATAACATCTTCAACTTTTTCAATAGGTTTGGCAATAACTTCCGGCGCATTAGGAGCTGCTGCGGAAAAGTTTACATGCTGATTATATGTTGATTTATATGGATTATTGTATAAACCAAATGACATGAAAATATTACCTTCTAAACCTGCTACAATTATATAAAGTATATTTTCCAAAAAAAATTGCTAATTTAAAGATGTATATTAAGACATGTTACAGTTCCGGAAAATGCCGGCTTTTCCGCTCTTGCTCCTCTTTTTGTTGCAAGTATAATTATTTTATGGAAAAGGGATTTACAAAATTATTCTGGCAGGCATGCCTTGTCGGGCTTCTGACAGGACTGATTGTGGTTTTATTCAGGCTTGGAATCGAGAATTTGTTTGGCTTTGTTATGACGAATTTTTATTCACATCCGCTGATTTTTCTTTTTGTAACAACTCTTGGCGGACTGATTGCCGGAATATTTGTATACAAATTTGCTCCCGAAACCTCGGGAAGCGGTATTCCTTATGTAAAACTTTCACTTTTAAGAAGCGGCAGATTAATAAGAATAAGAACTATCTTTGTAAAATTTATATCAGGCGTTCTCGGAATAGGAACAGGACTTTCTCTGGGGCGTGAAGGTCCGAGCGTTCAACTGGGAGCAGGAGCCGGCTCTTTTGTCGGTAAACTTTTTAAACTCGACGGAAATAACCGCGATAAATTGATAGCTTCCGGAGCCGGCGCCGCAATAGGCGCGACTTTCAATGCTCCGGTTGCGGGAACATTGTTTGTTCTGGAAGAATTAATACACAAATTTACTCCTTCAATGCTTTTTCCGACACTTGTCGCAACAGTAATTTCCGCCGCAACTGCAAGACATTTTCTCGGGAACAATCCGTCTTTTAATATAACACTTCCGCCTATTACTCTTGAAGGAAGCATGATTTTTGTATGCATAATTTTAGGACTGTTATGCGGGGTTTTGGGAGTTTTGTTTTCTAAAACCATATTCTTTTTTAACAATCTTTATTCAAAAATAAAGCTTCCGAATTATACAAAGCCTGCTATTGCGGGATTTCTGACAGGGCTTGCAGGGCTTAGCCTCCCATACATTCTGTCTTCCGGAAACGGAAGCGTAGAAATGCTTATGAAAGGCGAGTTTCCTATTCTGATGGTTGTTATAATATTTGCGGCAAAATTTATTATAACCCCTCTATGTTTCGGCTCGGGCGCAGCCGGCGGAATTTTCCTCCCGATGTTAATGCTCGGCTCATTTCTCGGTTATATGACAGGATTTACGGCGGATTTTATATTTCCGGAAGTTAACCTGACTGCTGCCGCGTCTCTCGGGATGGCTGGGTTTCTGGCTTCTGTTGCAAGAACTCCTATAACCGCAGTCGTTATGGTATTTGAAATGACAGGCGGATACGATTGTATACTTCCGCTTATGCTTACTGCCGCTATTGCGGATATGACTGCCGGAAAACTCAACCACAAACCGATTTATGCGCTTCTTGTGGTTAATCAGTATAAGAATAGCGGAGTGAATATTACAAATAAAGAATGCGTTAAAAATGTTATGACGCCTGATGTCAGAGCTTTCAGCGACAATACAAATATTCTTGATATTCTTGATTGTATGAATAAAGAAGGACATCACGCTTATCCTGTAAAAGACAGAAAAGGACGGCTCTGCGGGATTATTACAAAATCAGATATTGAAGATGCCCTTGTGGATTCAAAAATGCGCGGCGCAAGCGTTAACAGTATTCTGGAAACCGCTCCGGTGACTGTTTATCCTGACGAAAATCTCTATACAGCTTACTACAGGCTTCACGAAAACTCTACGGAATGGGCTATTGTTATAGATAAGGAGAGAAAAATTCTCGGAATCGTTACAAGAAAAGATATTCTGCCTCCGGATTAACCCTTGACAGCCCCGTCGTTTTCGCCTGAAATAAAATATCTTTGCATAAAAAGAAAGAAAATAATTATAGGAATGGTTGAAATTATTGACCCTGCCGCAATAAATCTCCAGTTAGACGAGAACATTCCCTGCAAATTGTTTATTCCGACCGGAAGAGTGTACATTGCGTCTTTTGTGAGCATAATACTCGGCCATAAGAATTCTCCCCACGAGCCGATAAACGTAAACACCGCAAGAACCGCAAGTGTCGGCTTAACCATAGGGATTACAACCCTTGCAAACATCTGGAAAACATTACATCCGTCAACAATTGCCGCCTCTTCAACTTCTCTTGGAACTTTTAAAAATGCCTGACGCATAAGAAATATTCCGAACGCACTCACCGCAAACGGCATTACAAGCCCTATGTAGCCCATAACATTATTAACACTGTCCGTCAGATGAAGCTTAAGAGTTATAATATACACGGGAAGCATTATTGCCTGAAAAGGTATCATTATTGTGGCAAGAATTGAAAAAAATACAATCTTCTTGCCCCTGAAATTCATTCTTGCTAAAGGATAAGCGGCAAGCGATGATAAAACAAGGTTCAATATAACGGTAAGCGCCGCAACGATAACACTGTTCCAGAAATATCCCATAAAATTTACCCTGCCCCAGACGTCAATATAGTTAGCAAAAGTAAAATCAGAAGGGATAAGTTTCGGCGGATACGCAAAAATATCCTCGCTTAAACCTTTCAGTGATGTCGACGTCAGCCAGATAAACGGAAATATTGACAGAAGCGATACTAGAATTAGGATTGTATGTATTGTGGTTTTTGATAATATTTTCTTTAGCATTTATAAATGCATTTTATTATAATTTTTCCGTAATAGCAATTGTAATTTAAATAAAACTAAGATTATTGCAGGTCTGCTTTAACTATTTTATATTACAATACCTTTATGCGGTATGGTTTGATACCGTAAAGAGAACAGCTTACGATTATCAGATGAATCTTATGATAAAATAGTGATAATACGAAATATACCGGTTGCTTTATACGCAGGAGGCAGTTATGAACGAAAAAGATAAAATGCTTAACGGCATGTGGTATATTGCAGATTGTTCTGATAAAACTCTTTTTGAAGAGAGAATAAGATGCAAAACTTTATGCTATGAGTACAATAATTTACCGCCTTCAAAACTTGATGAACGTAAAAAATTAATGAAACAGATTCTTGGCAAAACCGGTGAAAGTTTTCTTATAGAACCTTCTTTCCAATGCGACTACGGATACAATATAGAAATCGGCGAGAATTTTTATTCAAATCACAATCTTGTAATCTTAGATCCAGGAAAAGTTACTTTCGGAGACAATGTATTTATTGGTCCGAACTGCGGATTTTATACTGCAGAACACCCGCTTAATTATGAGACAAGAAACAAAGGACTGGAAATTGCAAAACCGATAAAGGTCGGAAATAACGTATGGTTCGGTGGAAATGTTGTTGTTCTTGGCGGAGTTTCAATCGGAGATAATTGTGTAATCGGAGCGGGAGCAGTTGTTACTAAAGATATTCCGTCCGATTCGGTTGCAGCAGGCAATCCTTGCAGGGTAATTAAAAATCTAAAATAAAAAAACCGGTTTTTATGTTTTTTTATACAGATTTACATCTTCATTCAAGATACTCACGCGCCACAAGCAAGAATTGTAATCTTGAAGAACTTGCTTTGTGGACGGAGAAAAAAGGTGGAGTGTAATCTCGACGGGTGATTTTACCCATTCGGCCTGGTTTAGTGAAATCAAAGAAAAACTTACTCCCGCAGGAGAAGGCATTTTCAAGCTCAAAGACAGCAATAGTCCGGTAAGGTTTGTTTTGCCGGAAATTATTAAAATATTATCCGCGCAGGAAATTTGTAAACAACCTTTTTGCTTTGCAGAAGAAACAGGAATCTTTTTCGTGAATTTCTTTTATTTCCGTAATTTTATATGGCTCCGGCTGGATTGTTCTTTTATATTTAATCTCAGGTATACCAAAAAGCATTACATATTCAGGCTTGTATCCGGAAGGTATTTCCAGCATTTCGCAAAGCTCGGGGAAGAATTTAAGACACACCTGTGCAAATCCGCACCAGCAGGTTCCGACTCCGAGATGCTGTGCGTAGAGTTCAAAATAACTGAGTGCAATAATCGGGTCGACAGAAGCACACGGAGCGGTGAGCGGAGAAGATACAACCACCATGTGAGGAGCGTTTCTGAATATAACATCTTCTCCTTGTAAAATAGCATCTTTATAACGCGAGAACTTGTTTACAAGAGGAGAAACCGCTTTGTAAGAAAGAATTTTAACCAGCAGTTCATTAACTTTTTTTCTGATATCATCCATTGCTGATTTTGTTTCGACTATTGAAAAATGAAGCGCGTGAGAATTACATCCGGTTGGGATATATGGAAGCATTTCCTTTAATTTAGTCATGATTTCCTGAGAAATTTCTTCTTCTTTGTATTGTCTTACGCTTCTTCTGGATTTTATGAGTCTCAAAATATCATTATAGTCAACTTCTTCTGAGTTTTCAGGATTTTTGCCGCAAAAACTTAATGCTCCTGTCGGACAAATTGCAAGACAATGCTGGCATGAAATACACCTTGTTTCATCAACCATCTCCGGATAATTGTCTTTGCCAAAAGCAATGCAGCCTGATAAACAGTCGCTTATACAAAGTCCGCAGCGAATGCATTTTTCTTTATCAATACTTATGGTTTTCATTTAAAACTCCTTTTTGTTTAACAGTTGTAAAATTGACGGAAATACCATTTTGATGTTTAATTACATTATGTTAATATCTATTCTGGAAAAAATCAATGGGTTAAATGAAGCAATTTTTGCCCCGATAGATACTCTGGTGGAAAAGCTGCCGCTTGCTGATTGGGCTTTGGATGGAATTTGCGACAGCATACACTTAATACCGTTTCTGTTTATTGTTTTTCTTATAATAGAAGTTCTGGAATTTTATTATGCGGACAGGATTAATACAGCGCTCAAAAGAACGGGAAAAGGCGGAGTTTTAATCGGTGCACTGGCGGCGATTTTCCCGCAATGCGGGTTTTCGGTAATTGCAAGCAGTCTTTATACCAAAAGAATAATTACTACCGGAACATTGATTGCTGTATATCTTTCTACTTCTGATGAGACGATACCTATACTCCTTGCAACACCGGAGAAAGCATATTTGATTGTTCCTATAGTCGGATTAAAATTATTTATCGGAATTTTGATGGGATATTTTATTGATTTTGCATTACGACAAAAGAAAGTTTCTGTTTCCGAGCGCGGAGATATTGATGAATATATAACGGAAGAAGGCTGCTGCAAACACGGTTTGGAGCATGGAAACAGGCGTGAACTTATCATTCATCCGATTTTACATACAATAAACATCTGGGGATTTATTCTTGTAGTAACACTTGTTTTAAACTATTGCCTGACAAATATTGCAATAACCGGTTTTATAGAAGGCAGTCGTGTATGGCAGCCTGTTGCCGCGGCACTTGTCGGGCTGATTCCTAACTGTGCAATATCAATCGGGTTAACTATGATGCTGATAAAAGGTACCATTTCATTCGGCGCCGTGATGAGCGGTTTGCTTTCAAATGCAGGTCTGGGACTTCTGGTTCTTCTGAAAAACAATGACTTTAGAGATACTTTAAAAATTATCTTTATCCTGCTTGTTATAAGTATAATATCAGGGTACGCAATAAACTTTTCGGGATAAATGTTTTTTTAGAAAAGACGGACGGTGATATTTAGACAGTCCGTATTTATCAATTGCATTAAGGTGTTCTTTTGTGAGATATCCCGCATTTTTTGCCCAGTTGTACATTGGAAATTCTTCGTGCAGCTTTGCCATGTATCTGTCACGACTGACTTTTGCGAGAATACTTGCGGCTGCAATAGAGGCAGACTTTGAATCCCCTTTTATAATAAACTGCTGGTCATATTGAAAGTTTTTGATTAATTTATTTCCGTCAACCAGAACAAGAGAATCCGGTCGAGTAATTACTGCAGAGCAGGCAATATTCATTGCTTTAAGCGAGGAGTTAAGTATATTAATCTTTTCAATTTCATCAACTTCTACGCAGACAATCTTGTTTCTAGTGTTATTTTTGATTATGTCATAGATAGATTCGCGCTTTTTTGGAGTAAGTTTTTTTGAATCATTGAGAATACTTAAATCTTTTATTAATCCGGCGGTAATATCTTCAAACTCTACAGCGGCAGCAAAAACCCCGCCTGCAGCCGGTCCTCGTCCGGCTTCGTCGGTGCCGATAATATGTTTATTAAAATTTTTATCAAACTCAAAAAGAAGTTCAGAAGTCATAGAAGTATTTTAGCATGAATTTGGATAAAACGGTTTATTTATAATTGGCTTGATTTTTTAGTATTTAGTTGATAATATAGGATTGGTTACGGGTTTGTGGCACCCTGCCGGGTAAGAGTTGACTAAATGTCAAGTTTTGCGAGAGGTAGGCAGCGCACACGGAGCGGAAGCGGAGTCAGCGCTACCGCAAGCCTGAAATTGAAAATTTATATCTAAGTCGTCACGGGCCTGTGGCACTCTGCCGAGCAAAAGTTGACTAAACGTCAAGTTTTGCGAGAGGTAGGCAGCGCACACGGAGCGGAAGCGGAGTCAGCGCTACCGCAAGCCTGAAGTTGAAAATTTATATCTAAGTCGTCACGGGCCTGTGGCGCAGCGGTAGCGCAGAGGACTCATAATCCTTTGGTCGTGGGTTCGAATCCCTCCG
>CALUVI010000023.1 GCA_944324185.1 Candidatus Gastranaerophilales bacterium
GGAGTTTAGAAGTTGAGAAGGATTTAAAAATAATTCTTTCAGCCGAGACTTCATTGCGTCTAATATTCACACTCTCCCCTCGCCCCTTGTGGGAGAGCGGATTTGCGGACGGAGCGGGTGAAACAGCCAAGACAGCCACCCCTCCGGATAGCGAACGGATTGAGCCGGCAGGAGCTTTGCTCCGAAGGCGAAACTCCGAGAGCGTGGAGCAAATCCAAGACAGGGAAGAATTTCAAGTTGAGCAGGGGCGAAACTTAGAAATTCGGGTGAGGGGTTTAAACAATAATAAGTTACCCCCTCGCCCAATAACCGCGCCTACCTCCCAAGTTGGGGAGGTCGCAGTTGTGCGAACGCCAGTGAGCTACAAATGCGGGCGGGGATTAAATAACGTAAATTACACCCCCTCCCTAACCCTCCCCACTGGAGAGGGAACGCGCGTTGTCGCTCGATTAGTATATATCCCTCATCCTCTAAAAACCTCGTCATTGCGCGGGAATATCCATTCCGCTCGAAGCAATCCAGAGGGGATTTCACAATTAAAACCTGGCGTTTCCCCTCGCCCAATAACCGCGCCTACCTCCCAAGTTGGGGAGGTCGCAGTTGTGCGAACGCCAGTGAGCTACAAATGCGGGCGGGGATTAAATAACGTAAATTACACCCCCTCCCTAACCCTCCCCACTGGAGAGGGAACGCGCGTTGTCGCTCGATTAGTATATATCCCTCATCCTCTAAAAACCTCGTCATTGCGCGGGAATATCCATTCCGCTCGAAGCAATCCAGAGGGGATTTCACAATTAAAACCTGGCGTTTCCCCACGCCCAATAACCGCGTTTACCTCCCAAGTTGGGGAGGTCGCAGTTGTGCGAACGCCAGTGAGCTACAAATGCGGGCGGGGTTTAAACAAAACTATCCCCCCATTCTAACCTTTCCCGCAGGAGAGTGAACGAGCGCTGTTGTTTAAACCGGGTTTTATTCCTTAAAACTGAATGCAACAATTTTATCAAAATTTACGTGAAGCCAGTCATAATGAGAACTTGTGTATTTATCGCAGGTCTGGTTATCATAAACATCGTTAATCAGGCAAAGTGATGCATTAGTAAGGTTAATAAAACTCTCCCTGTTGCACTCTTCGCAGTCGTAAACTCTGCCGACAATTTGATAATGATTAGTTAAAATAACTACCTTATCTGAATTTGTTATTTCCATTATCTTTTTGAACTCTTTTGCTTTATTCATAATAATAAACTCCTGTATTACAAATACAGAATTAACTAATGCATAAAAAACAACAATTCCCTAAACTACCATATCATTAAAGCTTTTTGAGTCATCATAATTAAACATGTGGATAAATGTGTAAAGCATTCTGGCTGAAAAACGCTTTGTTCCGACTTCAAGCATTGTTCTTAAAGCCTCTTTGTTATTCATAACAAGAACATGGGTTCTGTTGAAAGCAAGATTATCATAGTAATTTGCAACATTAATTATCTGGCTGTATTCTGAGATGTAGTCACTTGAAAGCCCCTGCGGATAGCCGGAGCCGTCATTGTTTTCGTGATGTTCCAGCGCAACTTTTGCTATTTCTTCCGGAAGCTCAAACTCTTCTTTTATCATCCTGTAGCCAATTATAGGATGGGCTTTTACTTCGTCCTCATTCATAGTCAAAAGTGCTTGAGAATCCGCAAGTTCAATTTTAAGTTTTCCGATATCGTGTAACAGCCCCGCAAGAATCACCTGATCAATTGCTAATGCTGAATAGTCAAGCTTTTTAGCAATAAGCCCCGAGACAATTGCGACATTAAGCGGATGACAAAGCTCGTATTCGCCAAGAAAACGGATTTTTGAACCTTTTCCCGATTTATTCAACTGCTTGAAAACTTCTGTTTTTAATATCCCAATTAAAGTATTGAGTTTTAAAAGTCCTTCTTCATAATAACCCTGAATAAGTAAATCCAGAATTCTTTTATAAAAATATTTAATCCTTACCTGAGTTTCTGTCTTAATATATCCGTCTTTATTGATTACCGTTTCAAAATCCGACGGATCAATGCCTTCGTAAGAAAAATTTAATAGCTGGGAAGGTGTATTGTTGTCAGTTTCTTCACTGCTTTCATTATTTTCTTCGCTGTTAAATTCTTCGGTATAAATTTTTACATAGTTTTTAAGCATTATGAGTTTTCCGGGTGTCAAAACTTCTCCGGCTTCAAGAATTTTGCCCTTATTTTCCGTATACAGATCGAAGGGTAAAACTTTGTAACTGCTCAATTCTTTGTTGGTAACTATTCTCATAATATACGATTATAACACTTTTTTAGTAAAATTCATACTGTATCTGCTCTATTTTTACCGAAAGACATTTCTTACACGTGGGTTAGGTATACATTTACATCTGTTTATTCTATAATTTTCATTATTATAGAACATGCGAGGATAAAGATGTTAAAAGATTTTTTCTTAAATGAAGTTGAAGAAGCTATATTAAAAGCTATAAAAGATAATAAATTAGGTCAGTCAAGCGAATATACAAAAGGTTCTTTGATGATAGAAAAACCTAAGAATCCTGATTTTGGAGATTTTGCTGTTAATGTTTCTTCTCTTGCCAGAACTGCAAAAATTGCACCGCCGATGATTGCAAATGCAATTGTTGAAAACCTTTCGGCAAAAGATTATTCTGTCTCGGTTGTCGGCGGATTTATTAATTTTAAGATTGAAAATTCTCTTCTTGCAAATGCTGTAGAAGAAATTCTTACTAAGAAAGAAAATTATGGCAAACCTGATAAAATCGAGAAAGAAAAAATTCTGCTCGAGTATGTTTCAGCGAACCCTACCGGTCCTTTCCACATCGGTCACGGACGCTGGGCTGCTATGGGAAGCGCTCTTGCTAATCTTTTGAAATTCTACGGTCACGAAGTTTATCAGGAGTTTTATATAAATGATGCAGGAAGTCAGATTCAAAAGCTCGGAAATTCTTTAAAAATCCGTGTGCGACAAGAACTCGGCGAAAATGTTGATTTTCCGTCTGATGAAGTTGAAAGAAAAAACTTTTATCCGGGCGATTACCTGATACCTGTTGCGAAAAAATACGTTGAACAAAACCCCGGGATAATTTCTGATAAGCTTGATGTTAAGGTATTATCGGATTTTGCAAAAAAAGAAATGGAAGAGTGTCAGAAGAAGCTTCTTGAAGGCTTTAGAGTCCATTTTGACAATTTCTATTCAGAACTTGATTTACATAATTCCGGAAAAGTTGAGGAAAGCTATAAAGAGCTTATGGCAAAAGGTATGCTTTATGAAAAAGACGGCGCTATGTGGTTTAAGTCCTCTGAATTTGGAGACGATCAGGACAGAGTTATTAAAAAAGCCGACGGCTCAAACACTTATCTGACTGCTGATATAGCTTATCACGTTGATAAATTGAAAAGAGGGTTCGACAGATTAATCAATATCTGGGGGGCTGACCACCACGGGTATGTTGCACGTGTAAAAGCTTCTCTTGAGGCTCTGGGGTATGATCCGAATAAGCTTGAGATTCTTCTCGGGCAGCTGGTTAACCTTGTAATAAACGGCGAAGAAGTTCGTATGGGCAAGCGCAAAAACATGGTAACACTTGACGATTTGATAGAAGAAGTCGGGGTTGATGCTACGCGTTACTGGATGGAGATGCGGAATATCGATATGACACTGGATTTTGATATTGAACTTGCAAAACGCTCAACTGATGAAAATCCTGTATTTTATGTGCAATACGCTCATGCAAGAGTCTGCTCAATATTAAGAAATGCAGTGAATGACAGAATTAATCCGGAAACGGGCGAACAGATTAAAGCTCCGATGACTCAGAAACAATTGGATGATTTAATCCATAACTTTGATAAAAATATTATTTTAAAGACTGCAGATACAGCAAAGACACTGATTTTAAAACTTGAAGAATTTAAATCGGTTATTTCTCTTTCCGCTCAAAACAGAACGGTTTATACAATTTGCAGATACGTACAGGAGCTTGCTGCAGAATTTCATTCGTTCTACAATTCAAATCGTGTAATCTGTGATGATGTTGATTTGATGAAATCAAGGCTTGCTTTAATGGTTGCAATAAGAATTACACTCAAAAATGCGCTGGATATCCTTGCGGTTTCTGCGCCTGAAAAAATGTAGGTAATAAGATTGAATTGGTTAGACAGTAATACTGAATACAGTAAAATTGACATCAAGGTTAAAATCCTTTTTGTTGTTGTAGTTCTGTTTTTTATTTTAAGAAATATTGGTTTTGATAACACTGTTTTGCAAAATGTTGAGATGGAACCTTTTTCTGAGCCTGTTCAGGTAAATATAAAAGACGGAAAGCCGTTTAAACAGAAGGTTAAAGGCGGAGTTGCAGAACTGACGCCGCTTGCTGAATATAAAATATACGGGAGAGTCTATGCAAAACACTTCCGCCCTTCTAAACTCCCGGCAGCAGCTGTATATCCTTATGATATTACTATTTGCTTTGGAGAATTTAAGCATAAAGAAGTCTATAAAGCTATCAAAGTAAAAATGGCTTCGACGGTTTCTTATTATTCATTCTCCGGAACAGACTGGCGGGATCATTTATCAAAATATTTTAAAAGCAAAGGTGAAATTAACCACGCTTTTACCAATAACCACATTTGCCCTGCAAATAAAGACGTAAGAAGAGGTATCAGAAAGCTCAAAAAGAAGGATATTGTCTACCTTGAAGGTTATCTTGTTAAGTACAAATTCTATGGAGATGACGGCAGGATTGAAAGAGGTGTTTCGAGCACTGTAAGAAACGATAAAGAAACATTTAGCGGCAATAACGGAAGCGGCTCTTGCGAACAGATTTATGTTACGCGCGTTGTCTCAAGACACGGGGATTTTGAGTAAATAATTATTTTTTGTTTTATAGTAAATATCAAGTTATCTGTTTGAGGATTATTTTATGATTGAAATTTCAAATCTCAAAAATGCGTATGGGACGTTAAATAAAGCGTACAGTGATTATTCTGAAAATAAAGACTCAATTCTTGCAGAATATATTGCTGATTCGTGTGTAAAGAGGTTTGAATATACTCTTAAGACAGCCTGGAAGCTTGTGAAAAAGATTCTTATTCAAAAATACGGAAAGACAGAGCCGGAACTAACTATGAATAACATTTTTCGTTTTATGCAAGGGTATGGTTATGCAAAAAATTGGGAAAACTGGAAAAATTATTACTGGCAGAGAAATAATTCCGCTCATGAATATAATCTTATAAAAGCCAGAGAATTAATTAAAATAATTCCGGATTTTCTTGCTGATACAGAATTTTTAATTCAAAAACTTGAAAAGGACTTAAATGCAGATTAGCGGTGTGACTGAAAAAGAAGAAAATATAATAAAATCTATACTTACACCTTATAAGAGCAAGTATAAATTTTATTATTACGGCTCGCGTGTGAAGGGCAATTTCAGACCGCTTTCGGATCTTGATATTTTAGTTGAAGGTAAAAGTATTGATTTGAATGATATTGAAGCTTTAAAAACAGCTTTTGACAACAGCCTTTTACCTTATGTGGTTAATTTATCTTATGAGTTGGACGAAAATTTTTACAATCTTATAAAAGATGATTTAGTAGTTATAATCTCTTAGAGGCGGGCGGGAATTGTCAAATTCGCCGTAAAGATTGTTTGTTTTGGTTTTCTTTATGTCTATAGGAATATATAAACTCTGATCTTCAAGTTTAGCAGCCGGCTTCTTTTTGAAGTTTATATTGAAAATATTTTTTTCCTGTTTTACAGGTTCTTTAATTTCAGGCTTTGAGACAGTTTCCGGCTCTGTTTGGGCAGGCTCTGCTTTTATAGGCTCCAAAACCGGCTCTGCCTTTACTTCTAATTGTTTTTGAAGCTCTTTTTCTTTTGCTTTTTCAAGCGCTCTTTGTTTACGCTCTTCCTGATAGTTATTATATTTTTCTTTTGTATCTTCTATTGTGTTATTAACCTTGGTCTTAGCGGCGTTATAATCTTTTCCGCCTTCTTTATGCCATCTTCTGTATTTTTTAGTGAATACGTTATCAAAGTTAGCCATATCATAATAAATCTGTTGGGATTCTTTTTCGTAAACCTCCGGCGGAAGAACATTCTGCTGAACACTCTGGGCAATTTCAGGGCAGAGCATTCTTGAATAATCCCTTATTTTCTGCAGCTGCTCTGTCTGAGGAGAAGGTCCTCTTGTTATAATTCTGTTTTCCACAACGCTTATTGTTTTATAAAAAGTATTTGACCATAAAACCGTATTGTTTTGTGTATCAACTAAAGCCGCGTAAGTGCAGATTTTGTATGCCGGATCAACAACTGTTGCTCCCGGAATATTCAGAAAATCCCAGAAGGTTCTTCTCAAGATGTAATTTTCTGAATCGAGATAAGAAGTAATCAAAAGTGCGTATCTTGCCTGAGATTTTGCGGTAATTTTCTTTAACTGAACGTGATCAATGTTGTATGACGTTCTGAATTTGTTCGTGAGAGCTTTTGCAGGATTATAAAGATACGGACTGCTTTTGAGAAGCGCTCTTTCTTCGCTTACTGTCGGGGCTTTAATGTAGTCGGTTTTGTTTAAGATATTTACAACTTCGTTTGCAAAAAATTCAGCGGCAGCATTATAAATATAAGAATCAAGTGCCGCAGTTTCCGTTACAATGTTATCAGGTATGACAACAACTTTGTACTGCTCTTTTGCAATTACAAACGGCGCATACAATATAACTATCCCAGCTGCTAATATTTTAAATAAATCTCTCACGCTAAAATTATATCATAATAACCCTAATGCGCCAAGTACTACGTACGGGGTATATTATTGAACTCTGATTTATGGTATTATTAGTGTTGTCATAATGAAACGAATTTTTAATAAATATATAATTATAATCTTAATTTTTTATGCTTTCTGGATTCTGGGTCTGCCTTTTTTATTTGCTAAGACTCTGCCTGAAGTGTGTGAAAATATTTCTCTGAACACTGATTATCAGATTAAAATTGAGAAGCCGCGTTTGATTTTAACGCCGCTTCCGGTTGCGCGGGTAAAGGCTGAAACTATTGAAATTAAATCGAAAAAGGCTCGGGATTACACAAAAATAGAGGATTTTGATGCAAGTTTAAGACTTTTACCGCTTCTTTCCGGCAAAGCTCATATAAATCGTATTGCGGCTTCAAATATAGAAATAAATTCGGTTCTAAATAAAGAATTGCAGCTTGATAAGAATTTTTTTGCCAAGCTTAATAATACAAGAGTAAAATGTAAAGAAATCAGTGTCAGAAAGATTTTTGCACAAATATATCAATCAGGAGTGAAAGAGCCTGTTATTTATTCAGCAAGAGATATTTATTATAAGAGAAACGCCCGGGCTTTACAATGCAGGCTGCTGAGTGAATTAAATATAAAAAATTCTGTCTCGGAAGCCAATATAAATCTTTATATTCCAAAAAACAACGATGTTGAAAAAAGTGTAGTAGACGTTAAATTTGATAATTTTAATCTTGAACCTCTCGGGGATTATTTGAGACAATATCTGCCGGAGGATTTAACCAATATACGGGGTGTGATTAATGTAAGAGTGGATAAAAAGAATTTATCCGCAGAGCTGAAAGATTGTGCTGTTATTATGAAAGACAGTGCAAAATCAATTATTTTTCCGAAAGTTTTGAATGTCTCTTCAAGTTTTAATATAACAAGCAATCTTATAAATTTTGAGACTGTAAATATCTCTTCTAAAAATATTAATGCATCAATAAGCGGTAAAATTTTAAATTATCTGGATAGAGCAATGACAATGCTGGATTTGCATGTCTGCCTTAATGAATCACGGGTGGAGGATATTGTAAATATGCTTCCGCCGCTTGCTGTAGAAGAGTTTAATATTTATAAGCTGAAAAAATATAAATTTTACGGTAAAACTATCGGTAATTTTTCAATAAAAGGTGATATATATGAGCCGGATGTAAACGGTGATGTGTTTATAAGCGACGGAATATTGATTAAACCGATAAAGAATGCCGGCGGGGCAACCGTAAAACTAAAGTTTACCGGTAAATATCTGAACTATGATGTGGATGTTCCGGCTGGCGGCTCTGAAAGAGTCTGGGTTAAAGGCGGAGTCGAACTTTATAATGTTAAATACGCTGATATGCGGGTTTGGAGTACAAAGAAGGTCGATCTTCAAATAGCAGAAGAAAAAGTTCTGCCGATTCATGAAATTTTGAACTTTGTTATAGGTCCGGTGCCTATTATGGACGTAAAAGGCGACGGAAATATTGATATTATTGTAAAAGGCAACCGTAAAGACCCGCATGTCTGGGGAATTTTGAATTTTAATAATGTTGAAACTTATTTTAATGAAATTCCGGATATGGTATTAACTAACGCTCAGGCGGTTTTAAGCTTTAACGATCAGGATGCGGTTTTCAGAACAAAACAGGGGCAGGTTAACGGGAAGCCTATCAGTATAAAAGGTACCTGCAATTTATTCGGAAAATTTGATTTTGATGTAAAAACATCTTCGCAGGAAATCGGATATTTATATCACGCGCTTGAAACCGCTACAATGATTGATGACATCAAAAAAATGCTTCCGAAACTTGAAATCTGCCAGGGGTTAACTAACCTTACGATGAAAGTATACGGCTCTGTTATTGATGTTGAAGATATTCAGTTTAATAAAAATCTTTTTTCTAAAGGAGAACTTGAGCTTCTGGGAAACACCTTCGGAATGGAGGGAGTAAAAGTTCATGATACAAAAGGTAAAATTGATTTTGACGGGACAAATGCAAAAGCTGATATAAATGCTTTTATAGGGAAATCTAAGCTAAGTGCAAAAGCTGAGGTGAAAGATAACATTGCAGACGCTTCAATTTCTATTCCGCACCTTAATCTGAATGATATTTTGTCTGCAGAGGAAGAGATTAAAAGAGACTTCGGAAACGTTTTTGCCTCCGTAAATGCGCAGTATAAGGGAAGTGTTGATAAAGTAGAATATGACAAAGTTAAATTTGAATCAAAAATTCTCGGAACCTCTCCTCAAAATAAACTAAAACTATCAGGCGGTTTGATTTCTCTTAATAATGACAAACTTAAAATCTTGGATTTAAAAGGCAGTATTAAAGAAACCCAGAGTTCTTTTGATGTAGAGCTTGAGGCTGATAATATTTCTGAAAAACCGCGTTTGGACGGACTTATCAGACTGAAATCATTTGACCTTACGGCTTTGAACTTTATCGGCAGTTATTCATTTATCCCGGAAGAGCTTAGAGGAATTGAGTTTGAAAAAGGAAGAATAAATACAAATATAAAAATTCATAACAATAATATAAACGCTTATGCAGATCTGGGCGGATTTATGCTTCGCTATAAGCCGGCAAATCTTCCTGTAAAGATTATAAACGGCAGTTTAATGCTCAGAAATAACGATTTAAAACTCGTTAAAATTAATCTGCTTGCTGATGACATGCCTGTTTTATTAGACGGAGTTGTTCATAATATTTTTGATAAACAGAATTTTGATATGTATATAAATTCCAAGCCAAAACAGGAGTTTATAGATAAATATATTAACAAAAATCAGATATATCCCGTGAAAATTAAGGGAGATATAGTTTATTCTCTGAGATTAAAAGGGGTAAAAGATAATTTTGATGTCAAAGCCGATGTAAATATGGCGCCGGATTCAAGCATTTATCACCTCGGAGCAACCGTCGGCGATGTTGAAAACGCAATTGTTCTTAACCTTGATACAAAAATTATTAAACAAAATATTTTAAAAATTAAAGAATTTTCCTATGACAAAATTATTTCTTCGCTCTCCAGTCGCTCGACGCGCCTTAATATGCTCAAAGCACGCGGCGGGATTGAAGTTTACAAGGATGATTTAGTTTTCCACGATTTGTATATCAAGACCCAGAATCCTACGGATGCAAGAATATTCAATATAATTTTCAGAAAGCCTAATATCAAACAGGGACAGTTTACTTCTGATTTGAAGTTTAACGGAAGATTATCAGACCCTAAACTTCTCGGGGATTTCCATATATTTGAAACAAATATTCCGTTTCTTGATACAACAATGAAAAATATTACATTCAAGTTTAAAGATAAGACTATTGATCTGTATTCAAAGGGCGAAGTTTTAGGTAATGATATTTCAATTCAGGCAACTTTGAAGAACAAGTTAACAATTCCTTATTATATAGAAAAAGCAGATATTTACACAAAAGTATTTGATCTTAATTATATTATGGAAAAATATAAACTTTCTCAGGTTGAAAATTATCAGACTTTTGAATCTTTTGAAGGCGCAGATCTTTCTTCTATGCTTATAAAAAATATGAACCTCACCGCAGATAGTATTTATCTGAGAAATCTTATTGCAAAAGATTTCAAGGCAAATATATCAGTTAATAATAAAAAAGAGTTTAAAGTAAATGATTTTAATTTCAGTATTGCAGATGGAACTCTTAACGGGACATTTAATTATAATCTGAAAAATAACGATACTACCTTGAAGATGAAAGCAAAGGATATTAATGCAAATGACCTTTCGGTTGCATTATTTGATTTAAATAATCAAATATACGGGGATTTAACCGGTGATATAAATCTTTCCTGCAACGGTGTGGATTTCGGAAATTGTATGAAAACTCTTAACGGTAATACAACTTTCAATGTTTCAAACGGAAGAATGCCGAAACTGGGTTCTCTTGAATATCTTCTCAAAGCCGGAAACCTTATAAAAGGCGGAATTACCAGTATATCAATAAACAGTGTAATCGATATTATAACCCCTCTTAAAACCGGAGATTTTTCGGATATTAACGGAAAGATTAATATAAAAGACGGCGAAGCTGATAAAATTGAAATTTCTACGCGTGGTAAAGATTTGAGCCTGTTTATAACAGGGAAATATAATTTCTCAACCGCTCAGGCTGAAATGGAAGTATTCGGACTTCTCTCTAAAAAGATTTCTACTATGTTCGGACCAATCGGGAATCTGTCTTTAAATACCCTGTTCAATGCAATTCCGGGTGTAGACTTATCAAAAGACAGTAAAATCCTGACCCAGATTAATAAAATTCCGGGAATAGAACTTTCAAGCAAAGCTTACAGAAAATTCCTGGCTGAAATCAAAGGCAATATTAACGGCGAAGACTATGTTACAAGCTTTAAATGGATAAATTAGTCCTATTTATCTACTGCGGAAGATTTCCGGTTTCAATAAATTCCTGAGCCGCATCCAGATTATTGTTGAATTTCGCTCTATATGAAATTATATTCTCAGCCTGTTCCTGCGTGAACCCCAGCAAATCCATAATTTCCTGAACACTCATCCCGTCTGTTGCAATTGCGAGTTCTGTTCTGATATTTTCTTGCCGTGTAATATTATTTTTTGTATCGTCCAGCTGCGCCATTGACATTAAATAAGCGGCAGCTTCATCAGATGAAAGTGTCGTATTTTTATCTTCATCAAGGACTCCGATTTTAACAAGAATATCCGTGAACATCAGGGCTTCTTCCGTATTGTAGACGGCGTCTCCTTCTTTCGGAAGATTTAGGGCGTTATATTTTATGAACTTACTTACAGTTGCAAGAGCCTTGGCTTTTGCCTGATTAGGAGGTAATCCGTTTGTCTCATAGTAATCCATAAGTTCCTGATAAAACATTTCATGCGCGTTTATCTGTCCGTCTCCGTCCTGATCCATAACTTCTACATATTCTTTTCCGAATTGTTTATATTTTTCTCTTAATTCAGGAAAACTCTTTGCCTGAGAACAATCGCTATTGTATTCTTCATTGGAGGATAGGGCATTTTTGTCAAAATTATGAAATCTCCAGCCTTTTGCATAATTCAGAAGTCTCATATTTACAATTGATTCATCAAGGGTTTCGCCTTTTGCCTGTGCTACAGATACAATCATATTATGTTTGGTCGTAACATCTTTGATTAAATCTGCATTATCAGTATCAATGCCGTTTTTACTCAGCAAATCAACAATTTTTTTCTGCAATTCTTCCGGAGTTTTAGGTGGTTCATAGCTTTTACCGGATGTTCCGTTATCATCAGGGGAAGCTGCCCCGTATTGATATAATGGCTGTTCTGATTTTTCCTGAGCTTTGACTTCATAGCTGGTATTATGAATCTGATTTATTTCAGGATTATTGTTAACTGAAATTCCCATAAATTGTACCTCATATTATTATATAAGATTTATTTTAGTATCTTATTTCAAGTCAGTGATATTTTGTAACAAAATTTAACAGAAATAAAATAAATACTTTTCATTTACTCCCATTTATGTGTATAATCAATTAAGTGTAAAAAATACAATAGAAGGTCGGGGAATATAAATGGCGTTAAATTTTCAAGACTTAATACTTAATTTATCAAGATTCTGGTCAGAATACGGATGTATAATCCAGCAGCCTTATGATATAGAAAAAGGCGCTTCTACCATGAATCCTGCAACTTTTTTACGGGCGCTCGGACCGGAACCGTGGTCAACTGCTATGGTTGAACCTTGCAGACGTCCGACGGACGCAAGATATGGCGAGAATCCAAACAGGCTGGGACATTATTTCCAGTATCAGGTTATTCTTAAACCTTCTCCTGATAATGCGCAGGAATTGTATTTGAAGAGTTTGGAAGCAATGGGAATTGATCTTTCCAAACACGATGTAAGATTTGTAGAAGATAACTGGGAATCTCCGACTCTCGGCGCTGCCGGTGTGGGCTGGGAAGTCTGGTTGGACGGTATGGAAATTACCCAGTTTACGTATTTCCAGCAGGTTGGCGGATTAGAAGTTAAACCTGTTGCTCTGGAAATCACATACGGGCTTGAAAGAATAGCTATGTATATCCAAAACAAAGAATCAGTATTTGATATTATGTGGAATAATACTTTAAAGTACGGTGACATTTATCTCCAGAATGAAATTGAACAATCAAAATATAATTTTGAATACTCTGATGCGGATAGATTATTCAAGTTATTTGACGCTTACCAGAAAGAAGTCGATAATTGTATAAATGCAGAACTTGTTCTGCCGGCTTATGATTATGTGCTCAAATGCTCTCATACTTTTAACCTTCTCGATGCAAGGGGAGTTATCAGTAAAGACGAACGTATAAATTTCATAAACAGAGTAAGGACAATGGCGTCTGCGGTTGCCCAATTATACGTAAAACAGCGTGAAAAACTCGGATTTCCGTTGTTGAAATAGTAGTGAATAGTGATTAGTGAGCAGTGAATAGGATTGTATGAAATAGCAGGTCTGACTTTGCCTGACAATAACATACAAATATTTCGTCATTGCGAGGGTGCAGCCTAAAACAGCCCGAAGCAATCCAGAACAAATTTGACAACTAAATAAAAACTGAATTGCCGTGACCCTGCAGGGTCGTGCAATGACAGCAATTTACATTAGATAAACAGAAAGGTAACAAATGGCAGAAAAAAGATTTTCACTACCTCAGGTTCTGAGAAAAATGTTAACCCTTAAAAACATGGATGATGCAATTGCAAACGCTCAAAAAGGCGGTTTGGAAAAAACTTTAGGCGTTTGGGATTTAATCATTTTAGGTGTCGGTGCAATTATCGGCTCCGGAATTTTTGCAATCGTTGGTGTTGCAGCTGCAGGAAGTGCAGACGGTTCAAGCCCGGGGGCAGGACCGGCTCTTGTAATCTCAATGGTTATAGCGGCAATTGCCTGCATTTTTTCAGCCCTTTGTTACAGTGAATTTGCTACAATGATTCCGATTGCCGGCGGTGCTTATGCTTATACATTTGCGACTTTAGGGGAATTTGCGGCGTGGATTATCGGCTGGATTTTGATGCTTGAGTACGCTATTGGTTTTATTGCGGTAGCTTGCGCCTGGACAAACCATTTTGTCCAGTTTATGAAAGGTTTTTCAAATATTCTGCCTGCATGGCTTACCAATCCGCCATTATGGCTGGTTGATGATTACCGCTCTGCAGTTACAGCCTATACTGCTCAGGGAATTGATTACCATAGTGCAATTCCGCACATTTTAGGTATACCTTTCTGTATTAACCTTCCTGCAATTATAATGATTGCTCTTATTACAGCTATCCTGGTTAAAGGAACAAAAGATTCCGCTAAGATGGCAGGAATTATGGTTGCGGTTAAAATAGGCGTTATTGCATTATTCGTACTGACAGGCGCATTTTACGTTAAGCCTGCAAACTGGGTTCCGTTTGCGCCTAACGGGTTTGAAGGCATATTTATGGGTGCATTTATAATCTTTTTTGCATACATTGGTTTTGACGCTATTGCAACTGCGGCAGAAGAATGTAAAAATCCGCAAAAGGATTTACCTATAGGTATCTTAGGTTCATTAGCCGCAACAACTGTTGTGTATGTTCTTGTTGCTCTTGTATTAACCGGCATGCAAAAAACAACCGGTGGAGTAATTCCTGAGGGTTTAATTAAAGCTCCTATGGCATTTGCAATGAGTGTAGTTCATCAGAACTGGGTTGCAGGATTGATTTCAATCGGTTCGCTTGCAGGCTTAACTTCCGTACTTCTTGTAATGCATATGGCTGCAACGAGAGTATTGTACGCAATGAGCAGAGATAATTTTCTCCCGAGCGTGTTCCAGAAGCTTCACCCTAAATTTAATACGCCTCATATTCTTACAATAACAGTAGGTGTTGTAGGTATTTTAGGTACATTGATTTTAGACTTGAATGTTGCAACGTCACTTTGTAACTTCGGAACCTTCACGTCATTTATAATTGTATGTGTTGCAATATTGATTTTGAGAAAAGTTGATCCGGACAGACCGCGTCCTTTCAAAGTTCCATTCTGTCCGTGGTTCCCGCTTGCCGGTATTGTTTGCTGCGGCGGGTTAATGATATTTTCTATGATGGTTGCAAAGGGTGACACTGCAAGATTATCAACAGAAATGTTTATAGTATGGGTAATTATGGGGGCTTTGATTTACGCTTCTTATGGTTATCAGAAGAACAGAAGAATTGAAAGATTAGCTGAAAAAAAAGAAATAGCAGTTGAAGATGGAAAAGTTGAATACATTAATAAGTAATCTGACAAAATGTAAAAGTCCGCAGGAAATAATTGAAGCCGGTGAAAATTCCGGCTTGAAAAAGACGCTCGGAGTATTTGATTTAATTGTGCTCGGAATCGGAGCTGTTGTCGGAACGGGAATTTTTACAATCATAGGAAGTGCAATTGTAGGAAGCTCAGATGGCGCAGGAGCCGGAACGGCGGTTGTAATTTCAATGGTTCTGGCAGCAATCGCAAGCGTATTTTCTGCCTTATCTTATTCAGAAATTGCAGCGATGATGCCTGTTGCGGGAAGCGCTTATACGTATACTTACGCAACAATGGGCGAATTTATGGCGTGGATGGTCGGCTGGATTCTCATGCTTGAGTATGCAATCGGGAATATCACTGTTGCAAGCGCATGGACAGGTTATTTTGTACAATTTATGAAGGGTTTTAAACATATTCTGCCTGCTTTTGTTATAAATTGTCCTCTCTGGCTCAGAAACGATTACAGAACAATGTATGAAATCTGCAATAAGTACGGCTGGGATGTACATGATAAAATGCCGTTTATTCATCTGCCTTTTGGCAGGGAACTTCCGGTTGCAATTAATCTTCCGGCTATTGCAATTGTGCTGTTGCTTACAATCCTTCTTGTAAAAGGGGTCAAAGAATCAACAAGAGTCGCAACAATAATGGTCGGGGTTAATATGTTTATAATCCTATCTTTTATTGTAATGGGCGCTTTTTATATTAAGCCGGAAAACTGGACTCCGTTTGCGCCAAACGGTCTGGAAGGAATCTTTACCGGCGCTTTTGTAATCTTTTTCGCTTACATAGGATTTGATGCAATTTCAACAGCAGCGGAAGAAACAAAAAATCCGCAGAGAGATTTGCCGGTTGCAATTATGGGAACTCTTGGAATCTGCACAATTTTGTACATCTGTGCAGCTCTTGTTCTTACAGGTGTTGTTCCCTTTAATGCAATTGACACGCAGGCGCCGCTTGCGCATGCAATGAGATTTATCGGTAAAAACTGGTACGCAGGATTAATTTCTATGGGGGCGCTTTGCGCTTTAACTTCGGTTTTGTTAATTTATCAATTGGGAACAACAAGAATACTTTTTGCAATGAGCAGGGATAATTTTATTCCAAAATCCTTAAATAAAATACACGAAAAATTCAAGACTCCGCATATTTTAACCTGGATTTCCGGTTTAATTGTAATAGTTTGCGCCCTGTTTATGGATTTGAATATATCGGCAGAGTTGTGTAACTTCGGGACATTTACTTCGTTTATAATTATCTGTATTGCAGTCCTTATTCTAAGAAAAACCGAACCGGATAGAGAACGCCCGTTTAAAGTTCCTTTCTGTCCTTGGTTTCCGATTCTCGGTATTGTTACATGTTTAGGTTTAATGTATTGCAAATTCAGCGCTAAAGCGACTTCTGCACTCTATTTTATCGTATGGCTTCTTATAGGGCTTGCAATATATGCAGGATACAGCTATAAGGCTAAAAGAGCTGAAGAAGAGTCCGCTTAAACTATAAACCTTTTGAATAAATGATTATGAATTACAATTAATAATTCTGTCTAAGCAGGCTTTTGGCGAATAATCCCATTCCCGCTTTGAAATTCTTGAGACTTTGAGTCCTGAGCGTTCGATTATTGCCTGTTTTTTCATATTGGAAATCTTTGCAGGCGTTTTATCCTCAACCCCGTCGCATTCTACTACAAATTTGTTATCAACAACCAGATCAGCACTCAAACCTGCAATTTCAACCCCGCAGGTAACTTCGTGACCTAAATCACGGAAGGCTTGTGCAACTTCTTTTTCAAAACTATTTTTATAAATATTTTCGTCAAAGTCGTCAGAGGTTCTCAGAGAATATCTGTCCTCATATTCCTGAACGTAGCCGAGATAGCTTCTCAAAAGCCCTTCCGGCAATTCTCTCGGATTTTTTGAAATAAAGTTAATCATCTGATATCTGGCACGGGTTATTGCGACATTAAACAAGTTTGGTTTCTGCAAGAAAATCAGACTCTGCGGGAAGCTATTGTTAGCATAAGCCCACGAAGTCAGGATTATATCCCTTTCATCACCCTGAAAAGTATGCGCCGTACCGATTTCTATCTGGTGTTTTTCCATCATATATTCTGAAAGAACTTTAGCAACAGAAATCTTTAGCTGCTCAACCTGCGCTCTGAACGGTGAAATTATACCGATAGATACAGGGTTTTCAGGATTTTTTCTTTCATCTTCCACAACAATTTCATGAAGTCTTTTTACCAGAGCTTCAATTTCCGGAAGGTTTCTCGTGGCATCAAAATCGACTTTTCCGTCCGGAACCACAACTGTTTCAAGAACTTTCTTTGTATTGTCATTTCTTCTCATTACTCTAATTCTCCCGCCGTAGAATTCTTTATTAGAGAAATTAATAATCGGCGGCAGGCTTCTGAAATGTTCGTCCAGAAGAACCGGATGCATTGAATAATAATTTGCAAGATCGAACATTGAATTTGTCCTGAATCTCCACATAAGCTGGTATCTGTCGTTAATTCCGTATTGAGAAAGGAACGATTGTTCTTTTGCCTTCTCTAAGAACGAAAGGTGCGGCAACTGTTTGTCATCCCCCACAACTACGGCTTTTTTAGCCCTGTAAAGAATCGGGAAGCAGCTTGCTATATCACACTGGGAAGCTTCATCAATAATAACGACATCAAAAAGTCCCGGTTTCATAGGCAAAGACCCGGAAACAGCGTAAGTTGTGACACACCAGCAAGGAAAAGCTTCCAGAAGCGGTCTAAAGTCCTCTGTTTCAAGAAGTCTGTTTTGAAGATTCTTTTTTCTCTCAACCAGCGATTTTGAATGAACAAAAAGTCGCTGACGCTTAACAGGATCCTGCATCAAACCTTTAAGAGCCTGTCTGCGTTTGGTTTTCAGAATATCAATTGCAAGTCGTTTTTGCTTTTTCTTCATATTCCTTATCTGCTCAGAGAGAACATGAATATTTCCGGTATTTTGAATCTCCGTCTCAATCATTCTTGCACGACAAATCAGTTTCGCATACTCTAATTCGTTTTTGAGTGCTGCAAGGTTTTCGTTATTAACATCAAAGTTATTGACCCTTAAAATCCTTTTCAGATTACCGATTGCAGACATGTTTTTGATTCCGGTAAAGAAGCCGGATTTTTCCATATTCTCACTCAATGAGTTTATTGAATTTTCAACCGTTTTTATCTCATCTTCTTTAAGAACATTTTTTATGAATACAGGATTTAAATGCATCGGTTTTTCTAAATCAATTTGTTCTTTAAGTCCCGTCCATTCTTCTTCAAGCTTAATAATTTTTTCTGATTTCTTCTCCATATTAGAAATAGCCCTCAAAAGCTCTTCCATATCCGAAACGTCGCAAAAAATAGCATTTTCAGCCCCGTCATCCAAATCAACTTTATTTGCAAGAAGGTCTTGAAGCTGCATTGATAACTCTTTCTGGTAATTCAATCTCCCCGCTCTTAATGCCAAAAACGGTGCTCCAAGTTCATTAAGCCTTTCTGCAACAACATCAACCGCCTTATCCATTCTGGAAGCTACAAGAACAGTTTTTCCGTTTGCAATCAGGTGCGCCGCAAGGTTAACTATAGTCTGGGATTTACCTGTTCCCGGAGGTCCGAAAACAGAAACCAGCTTTGCATTTTCAACATTTTTGATTACATTTAACTGGGCATCTGATAATGAAAGCGGTGTTACAGGGAAAAAGTCTGCCAGAGTCTTTTGCTGGGTATCAGTAGGCTTGGACTGGGTGTACTCTTCGTTTATAAGATTAAGAACCGTTTCTCTATAAACTCCGCTCGGCTTTTCCGCAATTTGCGTAAGTTCGTGCAAAACTCCGGCAGTAACGGCAGGGCGCTTTGTCAGAATAATTGCACACTGGTTTGTAAGGCTGATTTTTTCCAGTTTAATTTGAGTTTTCTTTACCCCTTCTTCCTCTTCAATAATTTCATCGATATTATCAGCGCCGATTTTTTCATTATAAAAATCTTTTGTAATATTATCTTCGTTAACTGAATTTGCAGGATTTAAAGAAACATCAATATCCGGAATAATTGATTTTAAGGTGGTCAAAAATATATCCAGTTTTTCTTTTGTAATAGGTACAGACGGTACAACATCCAAAAGCCCTTCCAGAAGCTGTTCTGTCTCGTCCTCATCATCACTTTTCTTCATTAGAGCTGTTAACGCTCCGGTATTTAGAGAAATAAATTCATCCGTCAGCATACAGTTGATATTCACACCGTTACGCTCAAGCCTGCAAGGAGAATAAAGAAGCGGAGTCAAAAACTCATTCTTCTTCCCTGATTTAGATTTCCCGACAAGAAACAAATACCCGTAAATCAAATACTTGTCCTTCTGGCTCGTTTCTGACTGAATCATAAGTTCCGTAAGTTTCGGATCAGAACCCTCAAGACGGATATATTCAAGACCTTGAGTAAACAAGGTATCTTCTTCATTCAAAAAAATCCACTTGTTATCTTTATCGGCTTTTAAATTCCTGAAAGTCGAACTCTTAACCTCTTCTCTTACGCAGTCGTGAAGATACTGGCTTAATTTTTTTATAAAACTGTTATTAAATGCTGAATTTATTGCTCTTGTTGCTTCCTGTAACATAATTTCTCCCCCGGGATGTATAATTTTGTCATGCCAAACCCGTTTCAGCATCTTACGGCATTGTTATTGTTTTTGGGTAAGCTCCCGAAACCGGTTCTGGATGACAGTTTATTAAATTTTGTAATCGTGGTTTTGTTTTGTGTATTTGTAAACGGCATAGCACATCAATACTATCATACCAACTCCTGCTGTCCATTCAAATATCATATCTAAATTCATCGCTCTGCCTCCAAATCTTTAAGAATTTTAACGACTTCATTTCTTCTTATAAAATATGCATTTACCATAAGCAGCGTAAATAAAAAACCTGCAATTATAAACAAATAAGTTAATGCACTTTTATTATGTTCTAATATAAGCGCAATTGTTCCCCCTGCAGTTACAAATACGGAACCCCAGAGGTGAGTCATTTCATTTCTTAATGAATTCAATTTTTCAACTTCAAAAATGTTATCCATTTTTCCCCGTAAGGTAATTATACCATATTCGGGAGAGATTGAATACTGTTTATAGATGAATTAAAGCGCCGGCAAATATTATTTGCCGGCGCTTTAAGAGATTATTTTTCTCCGGTAATTTTGTTCTCTATTTTATTACCGAGATAAGCACCGGCTGCTCCTGTTCCGGCAACTCCGGCACCGCCGAGTAATGTTGGAACAGCTACAGCTCCTATAATAGCTCCGCCTGCAAAGAACAAAAGCCCGCCGATTAAGCCGACACCGAGTCCGATTAATGCTCCTGTTCCGTTTCCTTTAAAGCTCGGTGCCTGAATAGGAGCCGGTTCTATTGACGGCTTTGTTTCATTCATTTTGTTCACTTTTTTTAATACAGGTTTTTGATACCCCGTTTGACCTTGAATTGCAGAAATACGCATATACACCTCCTTATTTTTTACCAGTTTACCTGCAAAATAAGTAAATTGCAATAATTTTATACTTTAATTAAAGGAGTCGGAGAGTATAATTATATGCTAAAATATCAGTACATAGGAGAAATATATGAAGAGATTTTTTGTATTTTTTGCATTACTGTTAAGTCTGCCTCTCGTTTTTGCAAACGAAGCGCCGCTAACTACCCCGCAGAGTATTACTTTTGAAAACTGCACAAAAATTTTTGCTGTAGACAAAGAAAAACTTTTTTATCTGACACTTGCATCACTTTCCGCAAACAGATTCTTAATTGATGAAGTCCAGACAACTAACGGCTATGTTGTATTTTCCGTTAACCACAACCAGTACCTTGCAACTATTGCAGGTGTAGACAATTCCAATGCAATTCTTAAAATAACTCCTTGTAATAATGTCTACAACTTCCCTCCGGGAATTTTGACAAACACTTTCAAATATATTGATTTAAATCTGAACACGGATATAAAAAGCTAAAATTTATTCCCTCTCCTCCGGAGAGGGTACGGGCGGGGGACAATTTTGAAAAAAACAATTATATTTTTACTCATTATATTTTCAATCTTAGGTCTGACTGCCTGTTCGATTAGAAAAGACCACGAACCGCTGACTGTCACTTTCTGGACTTTGCAGATGGGTGATTTTTCCGGTTATATGTACAAAGTTATAAGGACTTACGAAGCAGAGCATCCGAACGTGCATATAAACTGGATTGATGTTCCGTTCTCCGAAGGCGAAAAAAGAACACTTGCGGCAGTCATGAGTGACAACCCGCCGGATTTAATAAATTTAAACCCTGATTTTTCGGCACTTCTTGCACAAAAAGGTACATTGGAAGAAATTCCGGAAGAATCTGTTACGGAGTTTAATCCGGAAATAATTAATGCGCTTAAATACAATGACAAACTATATTCAATTCCGTGGTATGCAACAAGTGCAATTACTATTTATAACAAAGATCTTTTTGCTAAATCAGGAATTTTGAGACTGCCGAAGACATACAAAGAGCTTGCCGCTATTTCTGAAAAAGTAAAGACAAATACAGGGGCTTATGCTTATCTTCCGACCATAACCGAAAACGATACAATGGTTAAGATTCTGAACAAATACGGAATTTCAGAAGCTGAGGATTATCCGATGGCAGAAAAAGTTTTTGAAATGTTCAAGGATTTGTATCAGAAAGATTTAATTCCGCCGGAGAGCATAACTTTTACGCATAGAGAAGCACTTGAGCAATATATGGCAGGTAAAATTATTTTTTATCAGGGCGGAGCCAATTTCCTTACTATGATTAAAGAAAATGCGCCTTCTGTTTATCAGGTAACCGATGTTACGGAACAAATAAAGGGTCCTTTAGGACAGAACGATTTTTCTGTAATGAATTTTGTTATACCTCTCAGGGCAAAGCATAAAAAAGAAGCTCTCGACTTTTGTCTTTATCTAACCAATGCTCAAAACCAGCTTGAACTTGCAAAACAAACAAATGTTATTGCTACTAATTCCGAGGCTTTAACGGATAAATTTTATAATGATGATTCGACTCTTGAAGCTAAAGCGCGCTCAATAAGCGCAAAACAGATTAATAGAATAACACCGCAATTAAAACAGAGAAGAAACCAGAAGGAAATCAATACTCTTGTTAATACAGCTATTCAGTCAGCACTTTTGAATAAAGACGGAATAGACCGGCTGCTTGCCGAATTGGAACAGGAAATTAAAGGTATCGAAGAATAGTTTTATGAGTGTTCCACCCTGTTTTAAGGTGAAAATACTTTTCTCAAATCATCTATTCGGTTGATTACAAAACCTAAAATTTGTATGATAATGGAGAAAAATAATGGGGGAGATTAGGGTCTCATGTTCAATAATATCAACAATGAAAATAACGGATTATTATATAATAACTCTCAGCTCGGAAATGCAAGTAATGTTATTAACCTTGCTTCAGTACGTGCAAATCTTCAAAAAAGCGGTTACAGTTCATCTCCTTATGTAGACCGGACTGAAATTTCCTCTAATGCAATGGAACTTTTTCAAAAAGATTTAGATATCAAAAAGTTTACAAAAATTGCCTCAAGTGACCTTGAAGATACTTCGCATCTTGCAAAGATGCAGGAAATTTTTAAGGAAGGTGTTGTTGACGTATTTGAGGATGATGTTTTATCAAGTCTTGTAACAAATCAAAAATTATGGGATGATTTAGAGCTCTAAATGTGGTAAAATACCTGTATGGTATCGTCTGATTTTTATATACAGGACAACTCCAATCCGGAGGAAAAGACGCTTGAAGCTGCAAAAAAGTTATACCAGGATGGTAAATATGCAGAGGCTCTTAAACTTTATCAGGGAATGCTTAATGCAAGCCTATCCTATAAATTGTACTATGAAATCGGGCGTTGTTATTACAAGATGAATGATTTTCTTCCTTCAGAAGAATATTTTAAAAAATCATTGTCTTTAGAGGGATTTAAAAATCCGTCTTACCTCTATCTGGGTAATATTTATTATAAACGTGCGGATATAAAAAATGCGATTGAAAACTGGGCGTCAGCTTATGCGTATAAACCGGATGATGCTGCCGTATGTCTTAATCTTGCAACTTCTTATTTTTCAAAAGGAATGAGGTTTCAGGCAGTTTTTTATTATGAAAAATACCTCAAGTACGCAAAAGATAAGGGAAATTCTTATGATGCCATAAAATCAAGCATAGATAAATGTAATGAAATAGGGCAGGAATTTTTACAGAAGGCAAGGAGAGCAATTGCTTCTAAAAATAACAAATCTGCAATTGAGTATTTAACTTTTGCTGTGAAAAACATGCCTGTAAGCTTTGATATAAATCATCTTCTGGGGAAAATTTATCTTGAAGAAAATGATTATATGCACTCTTTGATTTATTTAAAACAGGCTCAGTGTCTGGATAATCATTCGCTTGATGTTTTGCAGAAGCTCTCATCGGTATACATAAATCTTGGAGACTTTACGGCTGCATATTGTGCAATGCGCAGACTTTTGCCTCTTGTTCTGCATAATCAGCCAGAATATTTGAAAACAATTAAGCTTGTAAAAACACTTGATGAATCTTTTGATGAGTATAGTTATCAGGGTCACAAAGATTGGGCAATGCGCTACGATAGCGAAAATAACTATCATATGGCTCTTATAGAGTACGAAAATTGCGTTATACTGAAAGAAAGTCTCAACGATGCGTTTGGTGAACGTATAGAGCGTCTTAAGTCATTTATAAAACCGGAAGAGAGAATCGTAAAAATTTGTCTGGAAAAAGGCGGAGAATTCTATAATAACGGAGATTTTAGAACTTCAAATAAATATTTTTCAAAAGTAATGCTGATGTCCGATAAAAATTCAAGCGAGTATAAAATAGCAAAGTCACGGGTTGTAGATGTTTAAAAAACTAAAAAAATTCTTTTACCTTTATATTTTGAGGAAGAAATATTACCGGACAGGCTCCTGTAATGCCTGCGGTCGCTGCTGTCAGAAGATTTACGTCAAACATAAGAATGTTATACAAACGGAAGAGGAGTTCAGGAAACTCCAAAAACTGCATCCATTCTATACTTATTTAAAAATTATAGATAAAGATGAGACGGGGCTTGTGTTTGAGTGTATGAATCTTGATAAAGAGACAAACAGGTGCAAAATTCACAAAAAGCGCCCGGGAATATGCAGGCGGTATCCGCAGGAAGAATTATTTATGATGGGCGGAACACTTGCCGAACACTGCGGATACCGCCTTGAACCGATTGAAAGCTTTGATGAAGTGTTTGAAAAAGTGTCAAAAAAGATAAAAAAGAAATAACAGAATCCCCGTATCAACGTTGATACGGGGATTAAACTTTCTTTAAATCTATTTAATATTGTTTTTACTCAAACTTGCTTTTAACCCTCTTGCTAAATCGTGGCGTCCGCTTTTTTCGTATATTGCGGTCATTGATTCCAAAAACTTAAGGTTATCGATATTAGGATTTCCCTGATTTACCGGTGCTGTATTAACAGGTGTTGTATTTTTTCTTACTGCCGGTTTTACAGCAGTTTGTACAGGCTGCTGAGGCTGGCTCATTGTTCTTGTTGCACTTCCGTCAGAATTATTTACCCCTAAATTTACTCCCGGATTTACATAATTTCTCAATCTCGGATTATGGATAGGAGCCTCTTCTTCATACGGGTTGCGGTTTTCTCTTCTGTATGCATTGATTCCGTAGTTTACTGTAGTAAAAGGTTTTTCCGGATTCATATAAGATGTGCCGATAGGGTTCTGACCTCTGTACATCTCAATTTCACGTTCGTTTAGGCTCTGTGAAAGACCGATTTTCATATCAGGTTCTTTGCGTTTGAAGAGTCTTGCCACAAAGAATACCAGCAGTCCTACAAGACCGAAAGAAAATACTTTGTTAGCAGTATCGGAAACTGTAGTTTCATCCACTGATTCTCTGATACCTTCTACCGCTGCAGAGTTTTTGAGTCTGTTAAACAGAGGAGAAGTCTTTTCTTTTGTGTAATCTTCTTTGTATATAGGTGCATAGCTTTCAACTGGATTATTAAGCTTTATACTCTGAGTTTCTTTAGCAGGAACAATCGGGGCTAAAGAATCAAACGATACACTTGTACCGGAGGCATTTTCTGCCTGAAAGAATATGCTTAAACCGTTACCCTGCGGCTCAACCATCACTGTATCCACATTTGAAACATTGTTATAAACGGTGTTTAATGTTTTTGATGCTCTTATGTCTTTTAAATCTAAAGTAACCTGATTTGGGGCTTTTACTGTCTTTTTGACATCTACAGCTTTATCTGCAGTCAAAACGATATTGTATGTGTCTTTAACCGGAATAATTTCTATTGACTGCAAAACATTGTCCTCTGCACAAACTGACAGCATAGACAAAAACATTCCTAAAAATAACAACGTTCTCTTCATAATAATATACTCTCTCTCCCTTGATAATAGTGTACATGATTGTCATGCCCATGCCATCAATCCGGAGATTAAAATTTGGGATAACTTAAATAGACCAGATGGTCTATGAAAAATTTTCTTTACATACCACTTGAAAGGGTCAAAACATGAGTTATAATGAAAACAGAGGTTTATTATGAGTTCAATTTCTTCAATAGACACTTCCATTTACTCCGGCTTAATAGAAAGCAGAGACGCGGTAAGCGGCAGAAATGCCTCTGAAGCTGCGCAGGTTCCTACGCTTTTAAGTTCTGATGTTGAAAATAACAGGGTTGATTTAAGCAATTATTACTCCAACATTCGTCCGGAAGATTTACTCACAATGACCGGCAATAATGTTGCCCAATCTGCCGAAGCCCTTGATAATGCAATGGTTTCTGCAATCGAAAACGGATATACTGTTCAGGATGCCGTAAATATTCATCTGGCTAAAGCAGCTTATCAGGCTAATTGTACAGTATTCAGCGCCGTTAATGAAATGTCTACATTTGAATTTTTAGTCTAATGAATCAGCCAGAACATATCGTTGTAGAAGCGGAATACGCATACAATAATTACAAGCAGTATGAGTAAAAATATTGCCTGCGGAGATTTCCAATCAAAATATTCGTGGGTATGATGCACTCTGTTTTGATATGTTTCTATATAGTGGATTAAATAAAAGATATTAAAAATAACCATATAATAAGGGTTAAATACTATATCTGAATTATACATCCGCTGTGTATATTTTTGTATGATTCTCAAAACTCTGTATGATAGTGCAATATATATCAAGCACTGAACTACAGAGAAAATTATTAAAAGAGCCGGCTGTTTGTAGAAGAAAAATAAATAAAACCCGCCGTTTACCGCAAGGAGCAGAAACAACCAGTTGAGCTTAAGTCCGTCTGGCTTTCCGCCGACAAGATTATTAATTGCTTTTCCGTTAATAAAAAACCATATGGTCGAAAAGAAACCGAAAGTTAGTAAATCGATTGCGAGGAATGGACCTATCTCTTTGAACTTTATTCCCGGTAAATCCGGCTCCTGAAACAAAGCTCCGCAATAATCACACTTTATAACATTTACATCAATCAGGTTCCCGCAAAACGGACAATTAATTTTTTCAGTCATTACAACTCACTCTCTTTTGACCGATTATAACATAAATGTAAGACAAAAATCAAAAATTTACATAGTCAGACGGGCAGGGTTTTTAAATTAAACATCAATGCGCGTTCCCTCACTCTGCAAAACATCCTGCTTCCGGAATTACTACCGGACAAATACATTTACCCCTAACCCCTTACACCTATTTTTTTACAATATTTTTCAATCGGACATTGGGCGCATTTGGGGTTAATCGGTTTACAGACATTCTGACCGTGTGTTACCAGAAGAGTGTTTATATCAATCCAGTATTTTTGAGGTAATTTTTCTCTGAGTGCAAATTCTGTTTCTTCGGGATTTTTTGTTTTGATATACCCGAGCCGGTTAAAAATCCTGTGAACATGAACATCCACACAAATTGCAGGTTTGTTAAACCCCAGAGACAAAACAAGATTGGCTGTCTTGCGTCCGACCCCTTTAAATTTTACGAGTTCTTCAATCTCATCAGGAACATTGCCGTCAAGCTCTTCATCAATCTGCCGCGATAATTCTATTATCTGTTTTGCTTTGTTTTCATAAAAACCTACCGGATAAATTGCCTTCGCTAAATCCTCAACCTTTACTCCCTTCATATCGTGAGGAGTTTTTGCAAGTTCAAGCATTCTTAAAGTTGCCGGATAGGTTGTTTTATCGTTGGTTCTTAAGCTCAAAATGCAGGCAATTAAAACCGAATAAGGGTCTTTAAAAGAATCCATAAGCTTTACAAAATCACTTTTTGGCTGGTCAGCCTCTTTCAGTATTTTTACAACATCATCTATCATAATATCATAAGCAATTCGCGTATAACCTTTGTTGCAACTGCAGTAGATGCTCCGCTTGCATCATAATCCGGCGCGAGTTCCACAACATCTGCACCTATTATATTAAATTTACTCAAATACTTAAACCATCCGACAAGCTCGTTAAAATTCAACCCGCCTGCTTCCGGAGTTCCTGTTCCCGGCATAATTGAAGTATCCAATACATCTAAATCCACCGTTACAAAAATATTTTTGTCTTTTAATACATCCAGCTCTTCATATTTATGACAGAGTGTATTATATTTTTTCATTAATTCAAATTCTTCTTTCATACCGGATCTGATACCGATTTGTTTAAGATTCTCAAAGCCGATAATCTCTGCAGAGTGGCGGATTACAGCTGAATGCGAAAGTTTTTCCCCGAGGTATTCTTCCCTTAAATCCGTATGAGCATCAAAATGTACAATTGCAAGATTGTCTATATATTTTGAAACTGCTTGAATTTCCGGCAATGTAACAAGATGCTCGCCTCCGATTCCGAAAACTTTCTTTCCGTCACGGTAAATTTCTTCAACATTTTTTCTGATAACATCAAGAGACTTACCAGTATTACCGAGCGGCAGCTCTAAATCTCCCGCGTCGTTGAAGTTACAATCTTCTAAATGTTTGTCAAAATAAGGAGAATACTCTTCAAGCCCCCAGCTTGCAAGTCTTAACTGTTCCGGTGCAAACCTTGAGCCGGAACGGTATGAAACAGTACCGTCAAAAGGCATTCCTAGCATAATTATGCCGGAAGTCTCATAATCTTTATTCTCACCCATCCAGTTTCTATCTAAAAACGGTCCTGTTAACATCTTTTTCTCCTTTTTTTATATTATATAACAAATAGAACCAATGTTTGTTATATGATTAAAATCTATCCCCCTTTCCGTCCGTAAATCCGCTCTCCCGCAAGGGACGAGGGGAGGATCACGCTTAGCATTCAGCCAACCCTCCCCTTGTGGGAGGGTCGAAATCTTTGATTTCGGGGAGGGGTTTTATACAGATATTACACCTGTAATTTTAATGCATAAAATTATCATGGCAGTTGCGCCAAAAGGGAGAAGAGGACGTGTTAATTGAACGCCAGCGCGCATTCCCTCGCCCCTTTGGGGAGAGGGTTAGGGAGAGGGGCTGATTAACGTTTATTTATTATAAATAAAACTGTCACCCTCCCTGCCCTCCCTCATTTAGGGAGGGTTGCGCCAAGCCTGGCGTATTCCTTCCCTTTACGAGGGAAGCGGATTGTCGGCAGAAAACGGAGGAGCTTTGCGGAAGCAAAGTCCGGAGACTCGTTTAGCGCCGACAACCAAGCAGGTTAGGATGGGTGCTTTTGGGGGTATTTTAACTAAATAAAAAAAGAGATGAAGCAGAAATACTTCATCTCTTTTTGTGAATTTAAGTTGACTTACACTCTTGCTAATCTTGATTTATCAAGTTTTTCCTGACTTTCAAGCTGCAAAGTTACTGTTGTAATATCACAAACAGAAGAAGGTCCGAAGTACTGAATAGCACCCGGGAATAAATATCTGTCATTCAATGCCCAGTCTTCTCTGTTTTCTTCCAACTTTTTGAATACAGGACCGTCAAGTTCAACAAGAGCCTTTTTAATAACCGGCTTCATTTCACCGTGACGTTTTTCCATATTCATCATCATTGTAAGAGGAACACCGCCTGCAATCCAATCGTTAGCAGGTTCAGTAAGGTTTCTTACTGATGATAAATATCCTGTTAAACCGAAGTTAATCAATGCAAATGCGTTAAAACCTAATGAATAGCAGTAATCAGCATCAAAGTTTGAAGGGAATGCACATCTGCCTTCATAACCGAAGAAATGAGCCTGAGCACTGAATTTACCGATATATGAGCCTTCAAGTTTCATTTCCTCAAGTTTTTGTGAAATCATTTCAATCAAAAGCTTTTCAGTTTCAATTTTTGAAACCTGAACGTTGCCGTGCGGGTCTCTGTCTGCAAGAAGCTGACCTTTGATTATAGCAGGAAGCGAGTTGTAAACTTTTGCATTTTCTTCTGACAATCTGTTTTCTACAATATCAAATTTTTCACGGATTGTAGGCGCATTAACAAAAGCAGGATCATTTTCCAGTTCTGCCATAATGTCATTCAAGTTTGCAATCATAGACTTCATCTCAGGTATAAATTCAATTAAACCTTCCGGAATAACCGCAATACCAAAGTTTTTGCCCATATCAGCACGTTTTACGATAATATCAACCATATAGTCAATAATGGAAGCCAATGACATTTTCTTTTGTTCAACTTCTTCAGAAATCAAAGTGATGTTAGGCTGGGTTTGAAGTGCAGCTTCCAAAGCAACATGAGAAGCGCTTCTTCCCATAATTTTAACAAAGTGCCAGTATTTCTTAGCTGAATTTGCGTCTCTTTCAATGTTTCCGATAAGTTCTGCATAAGTTTTGGTTGCAGTATCAAACCCGAAAGAGATTTCAATTTGTTCATTTTTTAAATCGCCGTCAATTGTCTTAGGGCAGCCGATAACCTGAATGTCAGCGCCGTTTGCAACAAACCACTCTGCAAGAAGAGCAGCATTTGTGTTTGAATCATCTCCGCCGATTATTACAACTGCTGAAATATTCAACTTTTTGCAAACCCCGAGAGCTTTCTGGAACTGGTCTTCTGTTTCAAGTTTAGTTCTGCCGGAGCCAATAATATCAAAACCGCCTGTATTTCTGTAATCGTTTATAAATTCGTCATTAAATTCAACGTATTTTCCGTCAATAATACCGGACGGACCGCCTAAAAATCCGTATAAATTGTTATTAGGATTAGCTTGCTTTAAAGCATCATAAAGACCTGCAATAACGTTATGTCCGCCGGGAGCCTGACCGCCTGATAAAATTACACCGACATTTCTCTCTTTGCTGGCAACTGATTCTGTTGAAGTCTGGAATGTAACTGTCGGTTTTCCGTATGTGTTTTTAAATAAAGCTTTAATTTCTTCTTTATTAGCAACAGCTTCTGTTGCGGAACCTTCTTGAGATACAAGGTGATTAATACCATTTGCCAGAGAAGAAGGTAACTTTGGCTGGTATTTTAATCTTTCGATTTGTAATGGTGATAAATTTGTCATAAAAAGTTCCCTTTCTTTTTGATTAAATTATACCTTAAAAACTTTTTTTATTCGACATGGCAAAAATTTAATTTACAGGTTTTTAAAAGAACAACAGGAGATTTTAAATGAATATTGCAAGTTTAAACAGCATAAATTTCAACGGGAAACTTATTCCCAAATCTGAATACAAAGGTGTTATTCTTAAACTTACCCCTGCAGAGAAGAAGAAAATAGAAGCTTATGAAAAGCAAATTACAGAATATACGCTTGAAGATATGAAGCTTATAAATTTGTTAAAAAAACACCGCAAGAATGAAAATCTTCATGATTATTACGGAGAGCAAAGTGATATTATTGAATTCCGTATTCAACAGCTCCGGGCAGCGATTGCGGAAATTAAAGCAAATCGTTTGCAAAAGCAGATAGAAAAATTAAAAAATCTTGATATAAATATATAATCTTGTGAAACTATCTTCTACCCCAGATAATGACCCTTTTGGCAGAACATTTGCCTATGGCAATTCCGTCAACATCAAATAAGTAACAGTCATCCTCGGGCTCTCCCATATATTTTGCCGGATTATTTACTTTTTCTCCGTTCATGTCGAATAGATAATATACCGGTCTCCGGGGATCGTGTTTACAGGTACCTACTCTTTGTCCTTTATAATTATGAATTCTGTAGGCAATTGCTGCATCACTTTGCAGGAGTGATGTCAAAAGAAAAGTAATTAATAATAAAACAGGTTTATTCATATGATTCTCCTTTCATTAATAACGAAATTGTACTAAATTTATTCAGCATCAATATCCGTTTAAAAACAACAGACTTGCCCAGATAACAATTATTCCGGACATGACACCGGCAATTGCATAATGCCAGTCTCCGTATTCGTGTGATAAAGGAAGCAGGGTATCAAAAGATATGTAAATCATAATTCCGACAACTGCTGCCATAAAGAATCCTACAAACACCTGCGGCAAAAACCAGTGCAAAAGCGCAAGTCCTATTAAAGCCCCAATTGGTTCCGTCATTCCTGTCCAGAAAGAATACCAGATTGCCATTCTTTTTTTACCTGTTGCATGGTATATAGGTAAAGCAACGGCAATACCTTCCGGAATATTATGAAGCGCAATAGCAAGGGCTACAGAAATACCAATTGTAAGATCCTGAGACGATACTAAGAATGTTCCGAGACCTTCCGGAAAGTTATGTATGGCAATTGCAATAGCGGTAAGGAGTCCTGCCCTTTTAATCTTATGTGTCCTGCTGCTGTTGTCACATCCGTCTGTCAAACTACCTTCAACGTGATCCGGTACAAATGTATCAATAAGTTTAGAGATAATAACACCTGCAATAAAGCCCCCAAACATTATCCAGTGGTAATCTACGGGATAATATTCTTTGAGTAAGCCTTCGGCAGTTGATAAAATTTCCGTAAATGAGACAAAAATCATCACACCGGCAGAGAATCCGAGCCCCAGCGAAAGAATTTTTAAATTATTTTTATTTACAAGAAAGGTTATAAACCCGCCGATAATAGTCGCAAGCCCTGCAAGCACAGTCATTAAAAGAGGTATTTGCCAGTTTTGAATCATAGATTAATATCCTTATTTAGTACGTTCATTTTATCATAAACAATAAAAAAAAGAGCCTAATCGGCTCTTGGAATTAAGAATAGCTGGAAGTATGAAAAAGATTTAATGATTATATTAAACGTAAAAAAGGCTTTGGGATAAATTCCCGAGAAGAGCAATTTTAGCATACCTAATCGGGTAATAAAAATAAGTGCTTGCAAAAAAAAATTCAGCGGGCTATATTAGTATACGTAGCCGAGAGGTTGCAATTGACAGAAAAATATGGGAGCGTAGCTCAGTTGCCCCGCGGCGAGCGGTGAGGCAAGGAGGGCGAAGCCCGACGGAGCGCAGTCAACGGTGTTGGCTTGCGGGAGCAAGACAAGCAGGTTGACGAGCGGAGCCGTTATTACAAGTTTTGACAATAAAATATGGGAGCGTAGCTCAGTTTGGTTAGAGCGCATGCCTGTCACGCATGAGGTCGCGAGTTCGAGCCTCGTCGTTCCCGCCATTTAAATTAAGAGCCTTTTCAGAGGCTCTTTTTTGTTGCTCTGATTGTATTTCAGGGAGTTCGAACCCTGCTATTTTTTCAGTTCCCAAATATTTCATGGAAAGTATGTCATAAAAGACTGGATATAAGTCTATATCTATATTTTTACCATTTGCGATAAAGTTCGAACCTATAATTTCGCAAATTGTTCTTTTTTCATCAGGAGTAGCTTTTATAAATAGAGCATGAGCATTCTTACAAAACTTTAATATTAAATCTGATTGTTTATAAAAGTCATCATCAGCTTTATCAAACTTTAATTGTTGATTTCTTAACTCCTCTTTTTCTTCTCTTAAAGCTTGATAAGTAGTATTCCATAATTCATTTTCATGCTCATTATTATTTTTAAGCATGCGTTTATAACCGTTTTGTATCATACGGTCGATTTCTTTAATCCTTTTTTCTATATTTTTTTGACTATGAATACTATATTCATTTTTTAAGTCATGAACTATTTTCAATTCATTTTTAATAACGTCAATTACATATTGAGGGATATCACTTAACCCCTTTAAAATTTCTGCAAGAAATGCATCTATTTTAGATTCACTAATATAGGATTCTTTTTTACAGGTTTTTATTTTACCTTTACCTGTGCAATGGTAGTATACATACTGTTTCCCACTTGGTTTTTTCTTTAATTCTGCAGTATAACTACAACCACAGACTCCACACTTGAACATCCCTATATATGGAAATTGTACTTCATGTTTTCGAGTTTTATCATCAGCACTATTTAATTTTTTTTGAGCTAGTTGAAATAATTCTCTACTAATTAAAGCAGGATGTTTTCCATTTGGATAATATTTCCCTTGATACATGTAATCTCCAATATACATAACATTGCGAAGCATACGTTGTATTGTAGATACTGCGTATTTATTTCCATCAGGATTCCTTAATCCTTCATCATACAGAATATTATTAATTGTAGATGCTGAGTAATTATCGTATACAAACATCTCAAAAACTCGTTTAGCATATGGAGCTCTTTCTGGGTCAAGAACAATGGCATGTTTATGTGTTCCATCATCTCCATATTTATAGCCTAATGCAGGATATAACGCATATCCTTGTTCTATTCTTTCGTCTAGACCTTTTTTCGATTCTTCTGCAAGATTTTCAATGTATTGTTTTGCCATTAGAACTCGAATACCAATCATAAACTTAATACTAGAACGAGAATTTTCTGATAATATCTCATTTTCTTTAACAAAATGGATTTCCAAACCTTTAATATTATCTATCGTACAATAATCAACTAAATTACGATAAAGCCTGTCAACTTTTTCTACAAGAATAATTCTGCTGTCCGCATTTTCTTGCAGATAACTAACCATATTATTAAATTGTTTCCTGCCTGCTTTTTTAGCTGTCTCAGCTTCAACAAATTTTTCAACTATCTCAAAATTATTTTTCTTAGCATACTCATGCAGAAATTTAATTTGTGCAGGTATAGAAAACCCATCTTTATCTTGTTTTGTACTTGATACCCTTGCATATAAAACAGCTTTTTTCATATTTCAATTATAGTAAAAAAACCCAAAAAAGTAAATATAACGCTACTTTTCAGTCCATACCTTATAAACCTTCTTCATCATTCATAAAGTTATAACCAAAGTTATAACCAAAGTTAAGGTTAAATTTTCGCAAAAAGCTTTAAATGAAAATAGAGAAGAAAAAAAAGGACGTTAAATGGAACTTAAAGTTGACAATTTCACAATAAGACTCCATAGAGCTAACTTAACTTCTAATAAAGAGGAAGTAAGAAGGCTAACGTCCTATGTTGCTAAAATTTGTGAACTTGGACAAAAGGAAGAACAAAATCTAAATATTAACAAGTAAATGAGCTCTATAACTTGTGTAAGTGATGAAGGAGAAATTATGAAGAATATAACCAAACATAAAAACAACAAAGTCAAACTTTTGTTACCCAATTGGGTCAAAAATGAGTTACTAGAATACCAAAAGGAAAAACACATTATTATGAATGATTTTATTGAATCATCTATTAGAAAGCTTATGGAAGATAAATATGCAATAAGGAATATGAATGTATTATTTAGTAATTCTTTGCAGTCCAGTGTAAAGGTTAAATTACCTGAATATCTTATTAAACAACTACGAACTTTAGCTAAAAAGCACAAAGTCAAAATATCAGACATTGTTTATACAGCACTTGGATTCAGTTTATCTAATTTGATAACTGAATTGGAAATTATGGCAGAGTTGACTTCAAAAGATATAAAAGGGGGTAATTATGAGAACTAAAGTAAAAGAAATCGGTAATAAAACCAGAGA
>CALUVI010000024.1 GCA_944324185.1 Candidatus Gastranaerophilales bacterium
AAGTTATTGAATCCCAAATCAAGAATAATCTGCGCTCCGACTCCGTAGTTCCTTAAATCCGGCGCAAACCCGAGAGACACATTAGCTTCAACCGTGTCCTGCCCCTGTTCTTGGAGTTATTTTCGGGCTGGAATAGAAAAGCAGTGCAGGGTGGGAATGTTAACGCTTGTCTCACCCTGCACCTGTTTACTGGTTTCTTTTTTAAGTTTATTAACCTGATTTCACACAAAAGAAATCTTATGATATGATTATATAAGAATAAGGGGAGAATGTATGGAAGAGAATAATAAACCGGTTGTTCATCTGATTTCCAGACCGGGAAATATGCTTAAGACTATATACACGGCAGCCAGAACCTGCTATAGTGCAGACACGCCGTTTAATATTTATAACAGTACTGATGATGAAGAAAAAATGCTCAAGCTTATCGAAAGAGTGGTCTCATCAGGACATTATTCCGTAATTGAACATATTCAAGTAACTTTTGCAATCTCTAATGTTTCAAGAGCCTGCACACACCAGCTTGTAAGACACCGTCATATGTCGTTTTCACAAAAATCCCAGAGATATGTCAAAGAAAAAGGGCAGTTTGACTACATTATTCCGCCTACCATAGAAAAAAATGAAGAATTAAAAACAAAATTCGTTAATTTTATGGAAGAAGTTTCCAAACTATATACTGAATTTACGGAAGCCGGAATTCCTGCGGAAGATGCGAGAGCAGTTCTTCCGAACGCTGCTGCCAGCTCTATTGTTGCAAGTTTGAACCTGAGAGAAATGATTCACCTTGCGAATTTAAGACTCTGCACGAGAGCCCAGTATGAAATAAGAACCATGGTGAAAATGATGTGTGATGAATTAATCAAAGCTGAGCCGTGGTTAAAACCTTATCTTGTACCAAAGTGTGAAAGACTTGGTTTTTGCGACGAAGACAAATCCTGCGGAAGGAAGCCTAAACTTAGCTTATGAAAAAACTGGCAATAATTCTTACAATTTTATTCCTGATGCTGGTTGCGATATATTTTCTTATCTTCAAACCGGAAAAATATCCTGAGAAGGATTTATACGATTCAATTCTGGAAAAGGGGGTAATTAAAGTCGGAATAAACACGGATTCCAAGCCGTTTGGTTTTTTCAACGAAAAGTGGGAAATACAAGGGTATGATGCTGATTTAGCCAGATATATAGCCCAGTACATTCTTAAATCCCCTAATGCGGTTGAATTTTATCCGGTAACTCCTGCTAACAGAATGTTAAAAGTGTCAACCGGTGAAGTTGACATTGTTATTGCAACAATGACTATTAATAAACAGAGACAGGAAATTATAGACTTTTCTGTTCCGTATGATGCTGCAGGGCAGGCTCTTTTAGTACGTTCAAACAGCAAAATAACTTCGCTTGCGGATTTGGCAGGTCAAAATGTCGGGGTTATATTCGGAACAACAGCGGAAAAAAACATGCTAAACCTTGCGCCTACCGCTAATATAATCGGATTCAGAAACTACCGTACCGCTTATCAGGCGCTAAAAGCCGGAAAGATTGACGCACTCACTTCCGATGATACTATTTTGAGCAGATTTGTTTATGAAGATAAGTCGGTCAAACTTCTCCCTAAAAGATACACAAAAGAACCTTACGGCATTGCTTTCAGAAAAGGCAAAACTACAAAAAGGCTGAAAGAAAATATTGATTTTGCAATACAGGATATGCAGAGAAAAAACGTTATTTTGCGTTTACGTAGAAAATGGCTGCACGCCTGAGATTACACGCGTACTTTAAATGCAAATTTTTTGAATACAATATAAGTGAAAATTGATGCGATAAGTGTTGCAAGAATTTGTGACACAAAAACATTTATGTGCAAAATTTTTACGATAATTTCCAGAAGTCCGGCATTAATCAGGTAACTGAAAAACCACGTTGTACAGCATTTAACATACTCTTTCTTCCAGTTCCCTTTTCCTCTGAATACGAGGAATTTTTGTGTTGTGAAAGACACAACGGAAGAAATTATCCAGGCTGAAGCGAGTGCAACCTGATAAAAATGTGCACCCAGAATCAAGCATATTACTGAATAAATAACGTACGATACGCCGGCGTTAAACCCGCCGACGAGTAGAAATCGTATTTTATCAGATATTTTAAACCAGTATTCTTTCATAATTTAGTTAAAGTTATTCTTCGTCCCTGAATTGCTGTCGGGCTCTGAATGACGGCAAGTTTGTAGGCTTACTTTCAAGTTTGTCGTCATTGCGAGGCGCGTGAGCGCCGCGGCAATCCATTCTATTTAATTGTCAATTTTATTTCCTCGCCCCTTGCGGGAGAGGGAAGAATTTCTTAGTGAGCGTTTAGCGAACTTAGAAATTCGGGTGAGGGGTTAACCTCGTTTAAGATTGCTTCGGGCTGTTTTGGTTGTTCCCTCGCAATGACGCCAGGCTTGTAGCTTCACTTCATGCCTAAAATCATTTACCCCCGCAATGTCGCCAGGCTTGTAGCTTCACTTCATGCCTAAAATCATTTACCCCCGCAATGACGCCAAGCTTGTAGTCTCACCTGACCAACCCAAATACATTTACCCCTGTCGTCATTGCGAGGCGCGTGAGCGCCGTGGCAATCCATTTTTATTTAGTTTTTGTCGGACTTCCGACCTATTTACTTTTTCATTCCGGTGGGAACGCTAACGCTTTTCCCACCCTACTACTCTTGATTACCCAATCACTTGATTACTGCCCAAAAATTTGTACTCCGGAATGACAAATACTTCATTATTTGCGTCTTTTTCCACAAACTGCAAATAATAATCCAGTGCTTTTTCCTTCGCGCTTTCATAAAACTCGTCGGAAATAAGTTCTTTATGAAGTTCTGTTCTTTCACCGGAGTAATTTCCGAGAACTCTTGAGAATTTTTCTATATTTTCAAGGTTCTCACCGCCCGCGTAAGCTTTTGTTTTGGCATCTGTTCCGGAAGGTCTGATTTCTACGTACTTGTCGGTAAATTGAAGATAAGTTCCGTCTCCGACAAATTTTACAGACATTAAGTTGTCAAATTCAAGTTCTGCAAACGCGCCGTTCAGAACTTTTTTTACAGATTCTAAGTCAGCTTTTCCTTCTCTGATTGCAATTGCTAAAGAGAGATAGAAAAGGTCATTTTTAGTTCTCTGCTTTTCGCCTTCAATTTTTGCCTGTTTTAATTTTTCTATATCAGGCTCAGACTCGTTATAGTAAGAAATATCTTCTCTAACATCGTATTTTGCAATGATATTATTTTCATCAAAAATTTCAATCAAATACTCGGAAAGAGTTTTGTTGTCTTCTTCCAATTTTGCAGCAAGGGAAGACGCAACAATTATAGCTTCTGTTGCGCTCTTTTCGCGCATTGCAATAGCTTTTCTTCCTGCAAGAGATTCAATCAAATCTTCCGAACCCATAATCATGCCGCCGGATTCTTCACCGCCGAAGATTAAGCGCGGCTGAACGCCCAAATTGATTGAGTTTCCGAAAACATCATCCACAACAACATCTTTATCAGGATTATTTTTAATCTGGAGTTCGACTTTTTTCATAATATTGGCAATTTCTTTGAACCCGACAGGAACATTAACAACTTTGATTCCGTGCGCTTTTGCCCACTCATCCCATGAAAGCGCCGATGCGGTTGTTTTTATCATAAATCTCGGATGGTTTTTGAACTTCCCATGCGCTTTAAGTTGTTTTACCCTGTAGTTCATAAGCATTAAAAATGCCTGATTTGCGCTGTATACGGTTAAAATCCTGTCATCATCAAGAGTGATATAAGATATTCCGTAGTCATCAAGCGCCATGGAGCTTCCCGCTGGCTCTATCTGGCAGACAGTAAGCCTGTCATGGTCAGGGTCTGTAATCAAAACGATTGTGCCCAGAGGATAATCCTTAAGAACTTTTTCATAGTGCAAAGATTCTATTACAGGGAAGAATTTTTCGCCATCCGGTCTTTTTGCAACAACGGTCGCATCAACTGAATAGTCATAAAAAACCTTATTTCCTTTAGGGTCGGTATTGTATTTGCCGATTGAATGGAAAAACGGGTCTTCTTCCGTATTGTTCCAGACGTATTTGTCCTGAATCCCGAGTTTTTCAAGCACACGGCTCAGGGTTCTGTAAGCACACCCGCCGACACTTTCGATAAACAGTTTGGACTTCATTTTCTTAACACCGTCCAAATTCTGCGCAACACCTGATTTAAGGTATTCAACATAAAGGTCAATTCCGTCATTAAGCTTTGTCATAACAGCTTCGTCAATAAGCGGGGCGTTTTTCGGCGCAATTTTGATTTCATAAGCGCCGTCACGTTCGGTTTTATCAAAAATTTCCTGAATTTTGTCTACAAACTCAAGGGATTCCTCCGGTAAATACTGGCTGCCTTGAGAGTTTAAATCTTTTGTAGCAGTCTTTACTGAAATTCCGTGGCTTGAGGTAATATATTCACCGCCCAGAAGGTCAAGTTTAAACGCCAGAAAGGATGCAAGCCATATAGGAATAGTCTTACGACCTTCCGGAAGCAGAGTCCTTATGCCTTCTGCCGCCTGAATTCTTGCAATAGCGTCAAGATATAGAGCAGAATTATATCTGACTTCGCTTCCTGCAAGCTTTACAATCTCCTGATTCGGGTATTTTTCTCTTGCAACAAGCGCTTTGGCTAAAGTTGCAAGCACAATTCCCACAAGGTTAATCGGAAATCTTGTATCCTGCGGGTACAAAATATTCTGCGGTCCTCTAATCCCTGCTGTCGAAACTTTTGCCTCTTTAGAATAGTTTGCAAACCACTCTTTGAGGTTCAATCCCTCAGGATTAGCGTCAGAGTGCGGATACAGGTGCTCTTTTTTCAGTGTAAAAGTGAATCCGCCTTCATTATCAAAATTCAATAAGTTCAAATTCTTTATATAATCAGGAGTTTTGTCAAAAACATTCTGAAACAATTCTCCTTCCAATTCACAGCCGGGTTTTAATTTATACATAACTTAGTCCTCTCCTAATTCAGTATAACTATTATACCATGAACTAAAAGCATTAGAAGAGGTGGCGGATTGACAGCAGGAATGTTAAAAAACAATAATGTATTTAGTTTTTTAGAAAGGAATTTAAGCATATGAATAATCTACTTATTATTACAACTAACTATTCCGGCTGTGATTGCGGAAAATCTGAGTGCAATTGTATCCGGAACACAGGAGTTTATCTGGAAGAATTTGCAGTGCCGTATCTTGTTTTTCAAAAATCTGGCGTGAAAACCGTTGTTGCAAGTCCCGCCGGAGGGCTGTCGCCGGTTGATGAAAATTCAATGTCCTGCTCAAACCCGGAAGAATGGGATGATTGTATAAAAGTTTTGCGCGCGACAAAGAAACTGTCAGAAATAAATCCAGAAGAGTTTGACGGAGTTTACTTTCCGGGCGGTCACGGACCTATGTTTGATTTAGCGGAAAATCATGAAGCCGCGGAAATAGTAAGCCGGTTTTATGCGGAAGGTAAGCTTGTAAGTGCGGTATGCCACGGTCCTGCCGGACTGATTAACGCAAAAACTCCTGACGGTGAATCTATTTTCAAAGGCAAGAGGGTAACGTGTTTCACGAATGAAGAAGAAGGTATTGTAAAATTAAGAGAACTTGTTCCGTTTTTGTTGGAAACAAAAATCCGCGAACTCGGGGGAATTTTTATAGCGGAAAAACCCTGGGCAGAACATGTTGAAGTTGACGGAAATTTGATTACAGGTCAAAATCAGAATTCAGCTTTGTTAATTGCGGAAAAAATTCTGGAATTTTTTAAATAAGCTAACTTATTCTAAATCCAGCAGCCGGTAGAAATCCCGGCGCGAAAAATTGCGAATTTGTCTGTTGAGTTTTTTATTAAAGCAAAAACAATAAGAAATTAAAAAGAAAAAGATATCCGCGGCTTTGTTCGGTTTGTAGTCCAAAATCCGGCGAAGCTTTTTATTGTCTTTGATTTCCGGTTTAACAGTTATTGTTTTGTTATATTCTGCAAGAATACTTTCTTTTGATTCCGAAAAATAACGCTTTAAAGTATCAAATTCAGGAATATAACTGTCATAAAGTGCGAAAAACTTTTTATAATTAAGTCCTGCATCTGAATGATACAATTCCTTCATCGGTAAATTCACCGCCGGAATATTTCTGTAATGAGGGAGTGATACAAGCGTGCCTGAATATGAACCTGCAGCAGCATCAAAATTGTAATCATATATTTCTATTGGTAAAGTGCTGTTTAAAATATGAAAATTTTTCTTATTCTCAAAATATGACTTCAATTCAGGCAGAAGTGTATCAACATCACGCGGGTGGGCTTTAAAATATACATCATATTCAAGGTTAATAAAATAATTAATATACTTTTTGTAATATTCTAATGCTCTGTTTTCACCAATGCTTCTGTAAATATAATGTCCTATAAATAATATATTTTTCTTTGTAGGAAGTTTTTGCGGTTCATCAAGGAGCAGAAGTATTTTATTTGATATTTCAATGAACTTTTCTTTATCAATGTATAAATATTCACACCCGACGGGAAGATTTATAAGGTCAAATTTGTTTAAAAATTTTGTAACATAGCATTTTTTAAGGTTATTAAATTTACGAAAATCGGCAATTGCATATCCCGGTCCTTCATCAAAAATACACCATGCGGGATGTCTGTTTAAAAAACCGAAAAGCTTCGACATGACCGTCGAGTATATTTCATCATAGTCCGATAAACGGATATTTTGTATAATCTCGCTTTCTTTTTTGAAAAACAATACTTTTTTAAACTTATGCAGACCGGCAATTTTTAATGATGTTTCCCGAAATCTTTCATTCTGAGAAAACGAAAGTATTATTAAAACGTCCTCTTCTGCTTTTCCGTTAATCATTGCAAGGGCATTTACCAGAGATATAAGCCCTGTTGTAATAAATAATCTTTTCATTTTTCTTAATTCCAATAATGTTGTATAGTATATTTTTTGTAAATTATACAATTACATACTATATATTATACAACATTACTCTATAAGTCTATACAATTTATAGTGTATTGTTGTATTTATTTTCATAATTAAACACCCGATAATAAAAAATTATGAGCAATATAAAGAAACTACTCGGAAAAAGAATTCAAGAGTTGAGAAAATCCAAAAATTTTACTCAGGAAAAACTGGCAGAAATGATAGGTATCGGAACGCCTAATATCAGTTATTTTGAGACAGGTAAATTTTCCCCGTCAATAGAGACGATGGAAAAACTTGCCGGTGCTTTAGGGGTAGAAATTTATGAGTTATATATGTACAAGCCCCAAAAACCGGCAGAAGAAATAAGGGAAGAGTTAGTTAAAGTTATTAATTCAGATGAAAAAATATTAAGACTCTTGTATAAGTTTTATTTAACAATCAAATAATCTTTTGCATAGTCTTGTTATTGCGTAATATTTATATCAAGGGTTTTTGTAAAATTTTGTAAAATTAGGTAGCCACCCGGTCAATTTTTCATTAAAAAAATACTTTATATGACTATAAGTGGAAAAAATTAGTGTGTGAAAATGAGTTTTGTATATAATACCCCGATAATAAATCGTATAAATATTCCTAACATACAGTTTCGCCAGACAGGTGCGGTGAATTATGCAGCACCTGAAAGAATAAAACAGGATTCATTTGCAACAAATCCTTTATATAAAAATTTTGTTGACAAAACCGTTCTGACGCAGATTGCTAAATCAAATCCGCGGATTATGGATATTTTGAAAGAGAATAACATCAGGTTGAATGTTAATTCGCAGGAGCTGGAGAAGCTTAAAAAAGGGCATTTGATGGATACACGTATTACAGCTGCAAAAATGTATTCAGAGCTTCCGCAGGATTTAAAATCCACCGTTAATTTAGAGGATTTGCAGCAGGCGGCAATGCTGCATGACTATGGCAAAGTTTTGATTCCTGAAAAAATATTAAATAAAACAACAAGGCTTAATGATTCGGAACGTGAAATTATGAAACTGCATTCGGAACTCGGATATGAACTTTTAAAATCCCAGGGTGTTAATGAAAATGTTTTAAATCTTGTAAAATATCACCATCAAACACCTGCAGGTCAGGGTTATCCTGAAATTACAAACGGATTTAAACCGGGGGCGGCATCGGAAATTATTACAGCTGCAGATAAATATTCGGCCCTTAGAGAAAAAAGAAGTTATAAAGACGCTCTTTCACGTGAAGAAGCTCTTAATACAATCAGGAAAGATGTAAACAACGGTTTGATTTCTCAGGACGTTTTTAACGCGCTTGAGAAAAGTGTTTAGATTACCGGAAGATTAATAAGTTATTTTCCCTAATATCGTACGTTTATTTGCGCCGGTACAGGAAGGAACGTTATTAGGAATACCGTAGAATGTACAGTACCCGAGAAGTGCAAAAGCCATGACTTCCTTAAAATTGTTGGAGATTCCGTAATCTTCGTGAGTTTTAAGTTCCAGTCTTTTAGGCAGATAACTTTTCAAAAACTTCATCATTGTTTTATTATAAGCCCCGCCTCCTCCTATGATTACGGTATCTGCATGAACATTTGGATATACAAACCGTTCATACGCCTGAGCAATTGTTTTTGCAGTAAGTGCCGTTAATGTTGCAATAATATCAGCCGGATCAGAAGGAGCAGTTTTTAGAATATTTTCTGTATATTTATTTGAGAAGTATTCTCTTCCCGTTGTTTTAGGCGGTTCAATAAAATAATATTCATCCTGCAAAAGGCAGTCCAGCCAGCTTTCGCAAATGTTTCCCGAAGCTGCAATTTCTCCTCCATGGTCATATTTTTTAGAGAAAAATTTTTGCACGCAATAATCAATCATCAAATTTCCGCATCCCGTATCAAATCCGAAAGTTTCACACTCATCCGAAACAACCGTTACGTTGGAAATTCCGCCGATATTTTGGACGAGCGAATTTTTGAACCATTTTTCATCAGCAAAACATACAAGCGGTGCGCCCTGACCACCGGAGGCAATATCATTTTCGCGGAAATTTGATATAACCGTGCAGCCGGTTTCTTTTGCAATAACAGAACTTTCACCTATTTGCAGAGTGCTTTTTAGTGAAATATTGTCTAATTTTTCATCGTAAGGATAATGGTAAACCGTCTGACCGTGGCTTGAAATCAAATCAGGTTTTCCGAACTCTTCAATAAGAATCCTGGCAGCATCTGCAAAACATTTCCCCACTGCAAAATTAAGCTGACACAATTCCTTAATTGAAATTTCTCCTCTGAATGCTGAGAAAAGTTTAGCCCTTATATGTTCGGGATAAGAATAATTTATTCCGTGAATAAGTTTTACAGACATATCGGGATTAACTTCGCATAAACCTGCATCAATTGAATCACAGGATGTGCCGGACATTAAACCTATAACTCTTTTTGTAACTTTTTCTTCCACAAATGAAATTATAACACAATGTGTGTTTTACAGAACAAATAAAAAAAGGTTCCCTATAAAATAGAAAACCTTCTTAACCCAATAATCTCCTACCCCAAAAATTAACATTCCTCAAATCTCATATTGATTTGTGATAAAAATAATTCTTGTTTTAAGGTAAATGTCTCTCCTCATAATTGATTTGTGTTGTCAAAATTTCAAAATAAACTCAAAATAATCTGTTAAAATTTTCTCTTTCTCCTCCGGATAATTTTCAGAAAAGTTTTGTAAAATTTTTCTATCTTTTATCCTTCCCAAGTCTTGTAGCCATCACTCCTTTCAGGTATGTGTATATAGTATAATTTTCCAATCTTTTAATCAAGTAAAGAATTTGGTAAAAATTTTTACAATTCCCCATGCTTCCCGTAATTATTAAATAATATCCGATTTAACAAAAGTTTACGTTAAAAAAGGGGGTAAACTATATTGACAAACCTTTTTCAGAGTGAAAACCTCTTGTTAATAATTATATGAAGTTTTCTTTATTTTTAAAGCGAAATAAAAAGAAAAAAGTTGTTCATTTATGTTAACAAAGATGTATAATTTTTATTATAAAGCGATTACAGGAATTGTAAAAATTATGGTAAATTAAAAGACAAAATTGATAAATATGTGTATTATTACAATACAAGCCGGTATGAGCAGAATAAAAATATTTTAATTACAGAATTGTAAATCAGATAATAACGTTATGACATAAGTATGAATTTAACAGGAATGAAAAATTACGATATAACAAAAGCAAAATTAATCATATGGGATTTAGACGAAACCTTCTGGGAGGGAACTCTCGGAGAAGGCGGGATTAAATTCAAGCCTGAAACAATAAGGTTTATGGCGGAACTTATTACAAAAGGGATTATGAATTCTATTTGTTCCAAAAATGATATGGCAAGGGTTCAGGAAGAGTTTATAAATAACGGATTTAAGAACCTTCTTGATTTGTTTGTTTTCCCGTCAGTTAATTATTTCCCTAAAGGTGAAAGGATTAGGGAAATAATCAATAGTATGAATTTGAGGGAAGAAAACGTTATTTTTATTGACGATAATATTTCCAATCTCAATGAAGCAAAATTTTACTGTCCGAAAATTATGACGGCAATGCCTGAAAACGTTACAAAAATGGCAGAAGAGCTTTATCTTGTAAATGATTATGATTTTGAGCATACAAGATTAAAGCAGTATAAAATTCTTGAAAAGAAATCTGCTGCGCTTAAAAATAGTTCTAATGAGGATTTTCTGAGAAGCAGCGGAATAAAAATCTGTATAAAAACAGACTGCCTTGAAAATATTGAGCGGATTAAAAAACTTATTTTGAGAACCAATCAACTTAATTTTACAAAGTTCAGGGATGAGAATATAGAAGAGACAATAAAAAATAATAATGCGGCGTATATTATTGCTGAGGATAAGTTCGGAAACTACGGGATTTGCGGGTTTTACGTTATAGATAAAAATACAAATAAACTTATTCATTTTCTGTTTTCCTGCCGGATTATGAATATGGGAATAGAGCAGTTTGTGTATTCTTATCTGGGTAAACCCGATATTGAAATTCAAGGTGAAGTTGCGTCAATTCTTGAAGGAACGCCCGACTGGATAGAAATTGTTGAAAATCTGGATATCAAGCCTGTCGAGACGAAGGCGGAAAATAATATAAACATACTTTTCAAAGGTCCTTGTGATTTGTATTCCGCATTGAGTTATATAGATTCCGACTGCAATATTGATACGGAATTTCCTTACTGGAACAAGCAGCTTGTGTATATTTTAGCCCATACACATACCGCTTTTATAGAGCAGACTCACAAATTTTCGCCGGAAAAATTGAATGAAATATCGAACCGCTTTCCGTTTCCTAACAAAGACGAATTTAAGACAAAGTTTTTTGATGAAAAGTACAATATAATTTTCCTGAGTCTTTTGACTGTAACCCATAGCGGGCTTTATATTAACAAACATGACGGGGCGTATGTTGTTTTCGGATATGCAGATTGCGATATAACAGATGAAAACAATTGGGAAAAAATTCTTGCTCCGCTTCCGGAGGAAGCCAAAGCGCCGAATTTGCTGATGTTAAAAGAGTTTAAAAAAGATTATATTTTTGCCGGAAATCCTCCGGTAGAGACAGTTTTAGGTAATTTAAAATATATAAGAGAAAATTTAGGCGCGGAAACGAATCTTGTTTTGATTCTCGGGAGTGAAATTCCGACTGACAAAGTTCAGGCAGGGTATGAAAATATGGCTGAAAGACACAAAGGTTTAAACGCTAGCGTGAGAGAGTTTGCAAAACAAAATAATATTAAAATTATAGAGCTTACTGATTTTATAAAATCAGATGAGGATTACACAACCTGTATCAACCATTTTTCAAGAAGAGTGTATTCTTCTCTTGCGGAAAAAATAATTGAAACCTCTAATAATTTTCTAAAAGGCGAGCATTTAAGATTTAAAAGTATTGAAGATTAAAAGCAATAAAAGCGGCTGCTGAATTCAGCAGCCGCTTTTGTATTTAATAATAAATTATTCGTAAATATAACCGTTTGTTAAATCAATCTTCAATGGTCCGAGAAGTCTTATATTAACAATTTGTCCCGGCATTGTAAGAACTTTAGCTCCTTTGAATAACTTTCTCCAGAAACCTAGTTTGCCCGGATCGATTGTTGCGACACCGTATAGCATTACAGCCTGATCATTCGGAGTTACAAGAAGTTCATTTTTAACAATTACTTCACCGTTCTGTCTGAACAATTTAGCTCTCTGAACATGTTTAACCTGACCTTTTAAGTCGCTGCCTTCGGAAATTAAAAGATACTTGTCTTTTGTTACAATGTTCTTAGGAGCTTTAGCTGTATAAATATCAGTTACATTTGAAATTTGTGAACCTACAACAGTTTCAAGCTTGATAGGAAGAATCGCGCCGGCAGGAATGATACCTATTGAACCTTGAACTCTTACGTTGTCAACAATATATCCTTCAGCGGTTCTTTTCTGCATGCTTTCAGCTAATTTCGCATTTGGATTAAGCTTAGCTTCCTGCATCATTTTGTAAAGAATAGCTGCAACTTCTGCTCTGTTAGCAGGTCTGTCAGCTTCAAGCTTGCCTTCGTTACCCGGCATAACTATGATTAAGTCAAGTAATTGTGCTTTGCCTGCCGCAATCAAAAACCATGCCGGCATCTGGGTATAATCTTCATAACTTTTGGAGATAATTTCCTGAGCTCTTTGTTCGCTGATTTGTTGTGTTGTAAGAGCATTAACCGCAATTGTAATAGCTTCTGCTCTTGTTACGGAGTCATATGGTCTGAATCTCTGACCGTCTGCATCCGGAATCAAGTCAAAATAAACAGCTTTTCTTATAATATCGTATGCCCAAAAATCCTTATCTACGTCAGAAAAGTGGATGTCTTGAGTTACATTTGCATCTTCCTGACCGAGAGCCTTGATAGCCATTGAGGCAAATTCAGCTCTTGTTACAGGGATGTCAGGTTTGTAAGTGCCGTCCGGATATCCGACAACAACACCTACTTCTGTTAGAAATTTGATTGACTGATATGCCCAGTGGTTTTCGTTCATATCAGAATAAAAAGCCTGTGCAGGGTTGTTGAGCATTAACGCTACTGCCAATGCAAACACTCCCTTTAATAAATTTTTGAACATTAAAAGTCCTCCTTATCATATCTCCTATGTTCTTCAATAGTATATTAAATAAGTGGTGAATGCAATTATTCTCAAATAGTTTTAACAATTCTACATAATCGAGATTTTAAGATTTTTTTGAGCTGCAAGAGCTATTCCGGTGTTAAATATTTATGTTATTATGATTTTATGAGAAAGCTTTTATTATTAATATTAATTTTATTTTCAACCCTATCGGCAAATGCAACCTGCTGTAGTGATTATCTTACTGATTTGTATTCAAAAGAATACAATACAAAAGTTAAAATCGTATCTAAAAAAGAGCATATTGACAAATACGAGCAAAAAATCGGTGATTATTTTGTCTCGTCTGTTGTATACGGTGTCGGTTATATGAAACGCCCGAAGTGCAAAAAAGTCCGTATTACATATATTTGTTTACTGGAAAGTTGCGACAAACCGCCGATTTGGGGTTATGTAATCCCGCGCTGATTTATTATTCCGCTGATTTTTTGCGCATGCACATTATTCCGGTTACAATTCCTGCCCCGCTTCCGATAAGCCCGTTTACTGCAAGCGAGTTTTTCATCGGTGATTTTGAAAACTGTAATTTTCTTGAAACCAGATCCAGAGCAACGCCAAATCCGAACCATGCTCCGGCTGTAGTTAACCCGTCTTTCATCGGATTAACTTTTTTAGCTGCAGCCGGTCTTGAATTTGCCGCCCGGAAATAAATCGCAGATTTATGTTGTATATTTTGTATTCGCATAGTGTAAATATTTTCTCATTAAAAAATACCCGATAATTCAGGTATTTTATATAAAAATTTGCCGATGGCCGGGGTCGAACCGGCACGTAGTTGCCTACACCAGATTTTGAGTCTGGCACGTCTACCAATTCCATCACATCGGCATATTTAGTTTTCAATTTTTATGATTATTGTTCTGTGATGGAATTGGTCTCATATCTATAAACGCTAGAATTATTACCAACTACATCACCCGTACAATCTGCCTCAATAATACTTCTCTGCGTAATTTATTGTCAATCTACCCGCTCTGGCATCACATCGGCATATTTAGTTTTCAATTGACGACCTATCCGGAACTCAGCCGGTAAAAGCAATTGCCCTTCTGAATTATTGCCTCAAACCAAATTAAAACAAAAACAAAATTAAATTTCAAGAGTAGTTTATGCTAAAATACTTATCGGAGGTCTTAAAGTGGCAGCGTATAACGTACTTATTATAGGAGATGAAAATGCCCGATCGCTCCGGATGGTTCTTAACTCTAAATATCTGAAAAAATTGTATACAAATTTTGAGTATTGTAATACTGCTGATATTCATTTTAATACATTTACGGAACTTGCTCAAAAATGCAAATCCCTTAAAATTGATATTGTTCTGGTTGAAGATAAAAAGCTCATACTGCAGGGAATTGCAGAGGTTTTGAGAAAAAATTTTGTTAACTGCATAGGAGTCAGTGCAAAATGGACAAATCTTGTTCTTTCTAATAAATTTGCAAGAGAAATGAAAGAAAAATACGGAATTAATTTCCCTGAAAAATTCCTCTACCCTAAAGAATTTCCCCTTATAGTGAAGGCAGACGGGGTTATCCGAAAAGCAAACTCGCTTGAAGAAGTTATACAAATTAAGCGGAAAATCTTTGAATATTCTCCGGAAATCGCTAAATCCGTTTTTCTTGAAAAATTTATATACGGGGAAAAGTATACTCTAACGTCGCTTTATGACGGAAAAACCCTTGCAACTCTTCCGGCTGAAGAGCTGGATAAAGAATTAATTATTGACTATAACAATAAACTGTATTCAATGTTTAAGGGTGAAAATGCCGATTTTATCGGATATATAAATTCCGAAGTTATCCTTTCAAATAATAAAATATACAATACCGGCTTCAATTTTGATTTCCCGAAATTGAATGCCGATATTCTGTTTATTTTAAATTCAATGATTTATCAAAAGCTGGATGAAATTGATTTATTCATTAGAATCTTCTAAAACATCTTTAAACCATTGTTTTAGTCTTTCCCGGAGACCCGGTTTTTTCGGCTTTTCAGGTGCATTTCTCCAGACTTCTTCGTATTCTTGTCGTTTGACTTTATCCTGCTCTTTAAGCCACTTTGCATTGCGTTTATCACTTGCCTTGGCTGCGGATGCTATTTTTTTATCCATAGTATTTATTTCTTTATTAATCTTCTTTTCTTTGCGCTTAAATTCCCTATCAAGCTTGTTTTCGTACCAATTTACCTGAATGGTGTTTTTTAAACGCGTGAACAATCCGCCTTTTTTAGCCTTTTCTTCTTTTTTTGCAGCTCGTCTTGCTTCTTTTTCAGCATTTAATTTAGCTTTTTCCTCTTTTTTTGCAATACGCTCTGCTTCCTTTTTAGCATTCAATTCGGCTTTTTTCAGTTCTTTTGCCTCTTTTTTTGCAGCTTTTTGGTCTTTATATTTTGCAAATTTATTTTTTAAATGTGTAAAGAACCCGCTTTTTTTCTGTTTCAAAAAAGGCTCAGCCTTGTTTTCGCCGTTTACGGTATTTTTGTCAACATTTAAATTTATAGTCTCACCGGAATTGTTTATTGCAGTTTCACCCGGATTGTTTGCAGTTTTTTTCAAATTTTCCGCTTTTTCTGCACGGGCTTTGTCTGCATTAATATCAATAACTCTTGTATTTTTATTTTCTATATCTATATTATTGTTAATATTTTTGTTTTTATTTTTTACTTTAAATTTGTTTTTTATTTTTGCAAAAAATCCAACTTTTTGTTCTTGTGCATTATTTTTCTGTTGTTTTGACTCGACGGTTAATTTTGTAATTTTTTCCTGAGCTTTCTTAAGTTGTTTTTCTAATTTTCTTACAGTTTTATTTGTTCTGTAATCATTATTTGTTGTTACTGTTTTTTCTTTATTTTTAGGAGTTAACTTTTTGCCGGCTTTTTTGAAGAACTTTTTTGTTTTTTTCCACACTTTTTTACCGGTTTTTTTTATCTTTTTTGTAAAGTTATTTTTTGAAGTTTTTTCTTCTCCCGCTGCGGAAGCATTATCCAGTTTCTTTTGCGTTTCAGCAATCTTTTCTTTTGCGGAGTTTAAGCTGTTTTCTGTATCTTTTAATTTGTTGAGAGTGTCTTTTAAAACTTTTCCGGTTTTATGGTTTTTATAGAGTGCAATGCCTGCGACTGCTGCCGAAGCTGCTGCAACAGTACCTAATAACACGCCGCTGCCGTTTCCTGTTTTTGAACCTTCATTTGCCTGAAATGCCGGCTTTGTTGTTTTGGAGTAATTCTGATAATTTTTGTTAGCTTCAAATGTTTTAATTTCTGCGATTTTCATACAAAATTTCCTACACTTTTTTATATATAGTAAAACACCTGATAGTTTAAAATTGCCAAAAATTATTTTCTCCTGTTACAAATGTTTACAATTAAGGACAGTTCGGAAGTAAACAGTGTATTGAAACCCGCCTGTTTTTACAGTAAAAATAAGGTATGAGAAAAAAGATTTTGTTTATAAATTTTGGCGGATTAGGTGATGAAATTCTGTTTTTACCGTCTATAATTTCGGTCAAAAAAGAGTATCCGGATTCTGAAATCACACTTGCGCTGGAGCCGAGAAGCAAAGGTGTCGGAACGCTTACAGGTATAATAGATGAAATGATGTTTGCGGATATTAAAGGTAAGCAAAAGTATTTTGAGCTTTTTAACCTTTTGCGTGTTATCAGAAAAAAGAAATTTGATATAGTTGTATCATCAGGATCAAATAAATTCATATCAGTATTTTTATTTCTGACAGGAATAAAAACTCGTATCGGATATGATTCAGGGAAATTAAGCCGTATATTACTCACAAAAGCTGTTTTGTTAAATAAAAATCAGTATGCCGCAAAAATGTACCATGATTTAGTCAGGAGTATAACCGGTTTTAATACGGAACTCCCGGAGATTGAGATTGAACGAAAGCCGTGCAAATCTGATACTGTTCTTATTCATCCCGGGGTAAGTCTTATGAGTATTAAAAAGGGGATGATAAAAACTATTCCGGCAGAAGTCTGGGCAGAAGTTACAGAGAAACTTGCGGATAAAGGTAAAAAAGTCATTATAGCGGGCGGACCTGATGATAAAGAAGTTATTGAAACGATTGAGCGCCTTGTTCCGTGTGAAAAATATGTAAATATGTATGAGAAAACAAGAAATCTAAAAGAGCTTGCAGAGTTGATTTCCGGCGCGGAAAAGTTTTTATGCTCGGATTCTGCTCCGCTTCATATTGCAGTTTCTCTGGGCGTAAAAACTTATGCAATCTTCGGTTCTACCGATGATAAAAAACTTATCCCCGCAAATGGCAGAGTCGTTCCTGTAAAGGCTAAGAATTGTAACTGTCCGCTGCGTCCTTGCCTGTGGGAGAGGCGGCATACAACCTGTGAAACTTTGGAGTGTTTGAATATTTCATCAGATGATGTTGTGGAAGCTGTTCTTGAACAGTAACATTTCCCTGCTGCCGGCATTCATTATCAGAGAAAAAGCTGTAATATAATATTTTGTAAATTTATGTAAAGTTGTTTCTAAATAAGAGCAATTATTTATAAAGAGTATACTTCTTATATATAAGAGGAATATTATTTATGGGATTTGGAACAATATCTAATACTTTTATAAATTGCAGCGGACGTTCTGTAAGTATACACAGCAACAGTATGAGTTCATTTGGCTGCTGCGGGTTTGGAGGATTTACTCCGGGATGTTTCGGATTCGGCTTTCCGCCCGTTGTATGCGGCAATCCTTATGCCTTCGGAGCCGGCGCCGGAGTCGGATTTGCAGCGGGTGTTGCATTATTACCATTACTTCCGGGGATTTTTAAAGGTATTGGAAAAGGCTGCTCATGGCTCTGGAATAATGCTATTTCTCCGGTTTTTAAAGGCATAGGCAAGGGTTGTTCCTGGTTGTGGAATAAAGCTATTGTTCCGGCTGCAAAAGGAGTCTGGAGCGGAATAAAGTGGGTCGGAAACGGTATTGCTGCCGGCGCCAAATGGGTTTGGAACGGAATAAAGAATCTTTGGAATAAAATTTTCTAACAAACGGGCGCCGTAAACAGGGTTCTGTCAACTTCGCTGAAATTTGTGATTATTCCGGAAAGCCCTTCAATGCTTTGATAGAATTCAGGCGGCTCTATTGAATCAACGGCTATAATTTTTCCTATGCCTGCTGCTTTTGCGGCGTTAATTCCTGCAATTGCATCTTCAAATACCAGACAGTCTTGCGGGTTTAAATCAAGATTTTTTGCCGCAATCAGGAATATGTCAGGTGCAGGCTTGCCCGGAATTTTGCCGTTTGAATATACAATTTTGTCAACATCAAACCATTTTGACAGATTAAATTCTCTGATATAAAACTCGACATTATCCCACTCGGACATTGTTGCAATTGTCATAGGAATATTATTTTCTTTAAGAAAATCCAGAAACTCTTCTGCCCCCGGAGCCAGTTTGAAATTCTCTCTGTCAATCAGACATCTTTTTCTGTACAGAGATTCTTTTTCTTTTGCGTACTTTTCAACCATCTCAGCAGTCGGTTCTTTCCCTATAGCATATTGGATAATGTCTTTGTTTGTATGCCCGAACATCTTGTCGCGCATTTCTTCACGGGTAAAGGGTGTTCCTCTCAAAATCTTAGAATACTCAACCCACGCATCATAATGAAGCTGCGAATCCCAGTACAAAGTTCCGTTAAAATCAAAAATTATACCTTTCATACAAATGATTATACTATAAAAACGTGGTATAATAATGGTATGAGAAAGCTTTTATCTTTAGTATTAATACTCGGGTTTGCAATGCCTGTTCTGGCAGAGCTTCCTCCCAAAAGGCAGTATGTGCCGGTTAACAGGATGAAAAATCCTCCGGTCGGGACTTTTAAAAAGAAAAAAGACGGTACAATAGTCCAATACAACGACAAGGGAAAAAAAATCGGCGAGTACAAATTTGAAAATAACAATTACAGAAAAGTAAAATGAAATTCAATCTCAATTTAGAAAACATAAATTACATAAAAATTGTCTACAGTGATTCCGCAGGCGTCGGACACTATGCAAAGGTTGCAATAAAACGACTCGGAGAAAAAGAAATTTTTGCCTGCATGAAGTATGAAAAAGAATTGCAGATTTCGATTCCGCAGGAAGTTTCAATAAGTTTTGCATGTGATAATGCTCTTTACACGGCAAAAACTACTTTAAAAATGGTGGAGAATGACGATCCGTATATCTTTTTTACGCTAAAGACTCCTGATGAAATTGAATACCGGCAAAATAGGGAATATTTTAGAGTCAAAATGAATGAAGATGTTATTTTGAGTTTCAGCGGAACAGTTTTGCCGTGCAAAATTCATGATATATCTGCAAACGGAATCAGCCTTAAGCTTGATAAAGAAATGCAAATTCCGGAAAGCGTTATGCTTGATATTCTTTTAACTCCGAAAAATATTAAAACAAGAGCTAAATATATTCGTACAGATAAAGAGGACGGTATTTTAAAAGCGTCTTTTACTTTTGTTAATATTTCCGAGCAAAGTCGTGATTTAATTTCACAGAAATGTATACAAAAGCAGTTACAGGACAAGCGTAAGACCCTGATGTAAATTTTTGTAACAAAAAGGCAATATTTTCTTCCTTAATGTTTTACATGATATAGAAGTGTGTAAAGCCTTAAGGAGGTTTGTATGAATTATATTTCATTCAACGGAAGCGAAACTGCGGGGGGTGTAGGTTTCTACGGTCCAAAAACTAATATTATTCGTAATACTCCTGTTTCTGTACAATCGCCCGCTGCTGATACAATAAATTTTCGCGGGCGTGATGATGATAAATCTTCAGCAGGTTCAATATTGTTAAAAGGTGCTGCCTCTATTGCTCTAGTTATTGGAGCTTTAGGGCTTGCGCATAAGAAAGATATCTTTTCGAAAATTAAAAATGCAAATGTGAAAAAATATTTGAACAAAGTAACCGAACCTTGCTATAAGATTTGTCATAAAGCAAAGGACTTTGTTATTTCTATTTACAATAAAATAAAGGGAAATTTTTCAAAATAGGCTTAGAAGAAATAAAGTGATGAGGAAGCGAGCGGGCAATGATTAAAACGTTGTCCGTTTTTGTTAAATATGCGGAATCTGTTTACATGCTGCCGGTTGAGAAAGATGCAGCTTCTTCGTAAGGATTGTTAACTCCGGCATCTTGAGCGGCTTTGAAAGCTGTTTCAAAAGTTTTGTCCGAATTTTCCGCTATCTGCGGGTTTTCAAGAAGTGCTTTTAAATCGTGCATGGTGTCATCTGCTCCCTTGAATAGCATGGAGCGACCGAGAGCTTCAGCTTTCGGGTCGGAAAAATCACTTAATTGAGGAGCTTCTTTTTCCGGTGCTTCCTGCTGTGTTTCCGGCTGCGGTTTGGATATGCCGTTAAAATTTACCTGATTAACACTAAATTTTGGACCATTCACTTCACTCATATAGTTTTTACCTCGCTAGTTTATTCAATTATATCATATTTAGACTTTAATCAACCATCCATTAGTTCTAAAACGCAAGATTAATTTTTTTTGCTAGTCAGGTTAAAAATTTTTACATTTTTTAATAAAAACCAGGGTAAATTTAAATCTATACTGATTTTTATGTGAAATTAAATTCTGGTTTTTAGTTTGCCTAATTTTGCGCGTTTTTTACGGCGCATAAGGTCTACAAACGCCTCAAGACGGGTTATATATCCGGCTTTACCGGTCTGCTCGTCCATAATAAGAGTCAAAATAGGTATCTCATGTTCTTCTCTCATTGTAGGGAAAATATTTTGAGACATAATCTCCGGCATGCAGGTGAACGGAGAAATATGGATAATTCCGTCCTTGCCTTTTTCATCTGCAAAAACTACATCTGAGACACACTCCAGAGCATCTCCTCCGATGTCTCTCATCAGATAAGGTTTTGCCATTCTCTCTGCTCTTTGTAAGTGAGTTTCCGGCGGTCTGAAGGCTTTAGGAATAATTGCATCCTTAAGAAAGCTTCCGACAGTCAGGCTTCTTCTTGTCTGAACTCCCATTCTGCCGAGTTCGCGTTCTATATTCTGGTTAGAAAACTCATCGTTTACAAGGAAAATTTCACCGGTAATATCAACGTTTAAAACTTCCCTGTTCGGATCGATTTCCGTTTTTTCAATTTCTTTTAATGCTCTTTCATACGCTTTTTTAAGATCATGTGTCGAATCAGCTTTGTCAATAAGTTTAAGCGCCTTTTTATAATTCTTTTCAGCCTCGCCGAATCTTACTTCACGGGCTCTGTAGTATGAAAGCGCCGTATCCAGATCATCAATTGCAAAGATTTTGCGCATAGTAATATTTATTGCACGCAGAATCAAAATCGGATCATTTTTGCCTGAAATTTCTTTTAAGAATTTATACAAGCCTTTTATTCCATCGTAAAGAGAGAGTTCAATGTAGTTTGCATTGTACCCTAAATCTTTAAGCGTAGTGTGGATATTTGTTCCGTATTCTCCGAGACGGCAAATCCCCGGCGAGGTAATCATTGCAACATAATCCGCCCCGCCCTGGATAGCTTCTATAAAGTTACCCAAAATAAGTTTATAAGGCAGGCATATAGCCTCCGGAGAATTTTTTGTACCGTAAGACAGGGTCTTTTTGCTTGTATAAGGCGGAACGTAAGGCTCTACTCCGATTTTCCTGAGCCCTGCAGACCACGCTATTGATATTGTCCCCATATGCGGAAATGCTACTTTGATTTTTTTATTCTTTGCCATTTATTTATCCCTCTTTTGAGTTGAGAAGTTTAGTAGAAGTTCCAAAAGTCAGCCGGTGCTTATTTATAATTGTCTTCTCAACTCCTAAACTTCTAAACTTCTCACCTATATCATCATACCACAATTAAAAGATTTTGGAGTATAATAAAATTTATGGGGAGAATCGTTCAGCTTTCAAAACATTTAATAAACCAGATAGCAGCGGGAGAAGTTATTGAACGTCCGTATTCCGTTGTTAAAGAACTTGTTGAAAATTCTATTGATGCAGGGGCTTCCAAAATCAGTGTTGAAATTTCAAATGAGTGTAGAAATATTCGCGTGGCAGATAACGGTTCCGGAATCCATCCGGATGATATTTTGCTTGCATTTTCTAAACATGCAACAAGTAAAATTTCTACGAGCGAAGATTTATATTCCGTCAAAACCATGGGGTTCAGAGGTGAGGCGCTTGCAAGTATAATTTCTATTTCTAAGCTTACCTGTATTACAAGAACGAAAGATTTTGACTGCGGAACAAAAGTAGAATGCGAAAACTCGGAAGTAAAACAGGCTAAAACGGGCTGTGCAGTCGGTACGATTATGGAAGTTCGTGAGTTGTTTTATAATATTCCGGCAAGACTTAAATTCCTAAAATCTGCCAAAACAGAATTTGCATATATAAACGAGCTTGTTCAGTCTCTTATTCTGGTTCATCCGGAAATCGCGTTTGAACTTAAAAACAATGGTAAAACAGTTATAAAAACCACTGGTCAGGGGGATACGCCGCAGGCGCTTAAGGAAGTTTTTTCGGATGAAATTTCCAAAAATTTAAGACAGGTTTTAAAAACAGATAAAATGTCAGGATTGAAGCTTTCCGGATTCGTGAGCACTCCTGATTATACCAGAGCGAGCAAAAAAGATTATTATACCTATGTGAATTCGCGCATTGTCAAATGTCCGGTTTTTCAAAAAGCGGTTGATATGGTGTACAAAAACCTTATCGGCTCCCGCTATCCGTTTATTATATTGAATCTTGAAATTCCGCCGGAAGATGTGGATGTGAATGTCCACCCCTCCAAGAAAGAAGTGAGATATAAAAATCCGAATCAGGTTTTTAATTTTATATACTCAGCTATAGATATGGCACTTTCAGGACTTGCGGAAAAAGAAAATAAAGATGAAGTAATTTTTTCAAGAAAAGAACAGCCTGAATCCGACGACATTTATGTGAGCGGAACACTTGATTTGAACAGAGTTTTAACTAAACCGCGGGAAGAAGAGAAGATAATAACTTTTCCAAAACAGCAAGCTCCCGCTGTTCAGCCGCAAAAACCGGCGGAACAGCCGAAAATTGAACCGAAAATTTTTGAACAGGCAAAGTTTATAGAAGAAAAACATATTGAGCAAGAAGAACAGATTATCGGGCAATACAGAAAAACATATATTCTTATTGAAAGAGAAGAAGGTTTAGAAATTGTTGACCAGCATATAGCCGAAGAAAGGTATATATACGAAAAGTTGAAAAAATCTAAAAACATTGACTGCCAGCTTCTTTTTATTTCGGATGTTATTCCTGTATCACCGTGTGATAAGGCTCTTCTTGAAACAAATAAAGAAAAGCTGGAGAAATTTGGATATGAAATTGATTTTCTCTCTGAAACTGAAGCTATTTTCAGAAAGGTTCCGCAGCTTATCTCAAAAATTTCGCCAAAGGAAATACTGGCGGATATTCTGGAAAATATTTCCGGAAATATTGACAATATCGAAGAAAGTATTCTTATAACAACTGCCTGCAAAGCTGCCGTAAAAGCAAATACTTATCTTAATCAGTTTCAGATGCAGGAAATAATTAAAAATTGGCGTGCATGTGAAAAACCGTTTACCTGTCCACACGGCAGACCTATATCAAAAATTATTGAACATAAAGATATTGCTAAATTTTTCCAGCGTAATGTCTAGAGGCGGAGGGAAATATATTGCCGGTAATTGCAGCTTATATCTTAATTACCTGATGATTCGCATAATTAATATTCCGTTTGTCCGGAACTTGTCGTTACGGTGCAAATCTGCGGGTCTTGCATATATTTGCTCCAAACCTTTGCGACAGGATTATTTTGTGCTGTATCAAGGCTTGAAAAATCAGGTGATTCTCCGGAATAACCCGCCAGAAGCTCATATGCTTCTATCACGGATGCAAGTTCTTTTATTTGTGCCTGTGTGAATTTGCAGACGACATTTGATTCTATACCCATAAAACTCACTTTTTCGTTATAAATACACCTGTCGCCTACCCAGCCGGATATTCTTTTAGAAGAATCAACCGTAGTTTGCAGCATGTTTATTTTATCATTGCCGGAAAAAGAAGAACACATTTTAAGCGCATCTGTAAACTTGTTTCCCTGCGCGTATACTGTGATTCCCAGAACCGTAAAAAATACAGCTAAAAAAATTTTTTTATTAAACATAAGTTTTTTACCGGCAAGCATTAATTTCCCTTATTAAGAGCTGCTTTCAGTCTTGCAAGAGAACGCGCAAGCGCTGCCTGTGCCCTGTCCGCATCAATCTTTGCAGTTGCATCCGCTAACCTTGCCTCTGCCCTGTTTTTAGCAGCATTTGCTCTTGTTACGTCAATATCACATCCGTCCTCGCAAACATCCGTAAGTATTGTTGCCTCATTGTCTTTAAACTGAAAAACACCGCCCATTGTCGCAAAGTACTTATACTTATCGCCCAGCTTAGCCTTGGTAACACCGATTGCAAGCGCGGTCGTCATCGGAATGTGGTCTTTTAATATACCCATCTGACCGCTTGTCGTCTGAATAACAAGCTCATCAACTTCGCCTTCAAAAACAATTTTTTCGTGTGTAATTATTTTTAGTTTCATATTTCTACCTATATTCTACAAAAGTTTAGTAGTTTAGAAGTTTAGGAGTTGAGAAGAAGTTATAAAGACCTTATGAGTGTTAGCGAATCTATTTTCTTCTAAACTTCTAAACTTATCTCCTTCTAAACTTCTTTAAGCCAGCGTTTTAGCCTTCTCAACAGCTTCTTCAATTGTTCCGACCATGTAGAAAGCCTGCTCCGGCAAATCGTCATGCTTACCTTCGATGATTTCTTTAAACCCTCTGATTGTATCTTCAAGTTTAACGTATTTGCCCGGAATGCCTGAGAACTGTTCTGCAACGAAGAACGGCTGGGACAGGAATCTCTGAATTTTTCTTGCTCTGTTAACAGTTTCTTTATCCTCGTCAGAAAGCTCATCCATACCGAGAATTGCGATAATATCCTGCAATTCTTTGTATTTTTGAAGAATTTCAAGAACTTTTCTTGTAACTTCGTAGTGTTCTTTACCGATAATATTCGGGTCAAGGACTCTTGAACTTGAAGCTAACGGGTCAACTGCCGGATAAATACCGAGTGACGCAATTTGTCTTGAAAGTACGGTAGAAGCATCCAGGTGAGAGAACGTTGTTGCAGGAGCCGGGTCTGTCAGGTCGTCTGCCGGTACATAAATTGCCTGAACAGAAGTGATAGAACCGTCTTTAGTTGAAGTAATACGTTCCTGTAATTCACCCATCTCGGTTGCAAGTGTCGGCTGATAACCTACAGCAGAAGGCATACGTCCTAATAGTGCCGATACTTCAGAACCTGCCTGAGTAAATCTGAAAATGTTATCAATAAACAAAAGTACGTCCTGTTTAGAGAAATCTCTAAAATACTCTGCAGCAGTCAAAGCAGAAAGCCCGACTCTCATTCTGGCTCCCGGCGGCTCGTTCATCTGACCGTAAATAAGACCTACTTTGTCAAGAACTCCGCTTTCCTTAAACTCGTTCCACAAGTCGTTGCCTTCTCTTGTTCTTTCGCCGACACCGCCGAATACTGACACACCGTTGTGCGCCATTGCAATATTGTGAATCAATTCCTGAATCAAAACGGTTTTACCAACACCGGCACCGCCAAAGAGACCTACTTTACCGCCCTTCTGGTATGGCTGCAATAAGTCGATTGCTTTAATACCTGTTTCAAGAATTTCAATTTCCGTATTCTGATCAATTAGGGACGGAGACTGTCTGTGAATCGGAAGATAATCATTTGTCTCAATCGGCCCTGCATTATCTACAGGTTCGCCGATTACATTAAGAATCCTTCCTAAAATTGGCTTTCCTACCGGAATTTTAATAGGCTCACCGGTATTTTCAACTTTCATACCTCTTTTAAGTCCGTCGGTTGATGCCATTGCAACAGTTCTTACCCTGTTTGAGCCAAGCATTTGCTGAACTTCCGCAACTACAAAAGAACCGTCTTCTTTGTAGATTCTTAAAGCTGTATAAATTTCAGGAAGTTCACCCTGTGCAAATTCTACGTCAATAACCGGTCCGATAATCTGAGTAATCAAACCTTCATTTTTGTTAAGAGTCTCCATTTATTTCCCCTCTCAATTTCTCTCTTCATGTCTTCAGTATCTCTATTATATAATACAAAATTTTAATTGACAATGTAATCTTTTCATATAAAATGAATAAATGCTTAAGCAGAAGTTTAGTCTAAGTTTTGTTTTTTTTATACTTATATTTTGTACGGGTTTATTTTTCAGGTTAAAGCTATATTTTTTAAATCCTGGCTTACACTGTGATGAGGCAAATCTTGCATTAAATATAATAAGCAAATCATATACTGAACTTTTTAAACCGCTTGATCGTCTGCAAGTTGCGCCGCCGTTTTTTCTTATTATATCAAAGCTTTTTTACTCTTTAGTTAATTTTCGTTTTACGGCAAGATTTTCAGATCTGATTCTCAGATTATTTCCGCTTCTGTCGGGAATTGCTGCAATTCCGGCATTCGGGTATTTACTTGCAAGGCTTTTTAAGAATAAATTTGTTACGCTGCTTGGTATGCTGCTTCTTGCGCTCGCACCGTCAGTCGTACTCTATTCCTGCATATTTAAGCAGTATTCTACAGAGCTTTTAATTACAATTATTACATTGATTATATTTTCAAAAATCGAACTAAAAGAGAGAAGCTGCAAGTATTTTATTCTCCTCGGGCTTATGCCGTTCTTTTCGTTGTCCTCATTTTTTATTCTGGCAGGCGGATTTGGTTATCTTTTTATTAAATCATGTAGAGAAAAGTCTTTCAAAAATTTGTTTTACGGTGTTTCTGCATTCTCAGCCGTCTTTATTATATATCTTGCAATATTTTTGATACCGGTATACTCTCGCTATTTTCAGGACATGACTCATTATTGGAATGCCAGCTTTTATAAAGCTTCCGGTTTTTTCAGTTATATAAAAATCTTATTTTCATACTTTTTAAGACCTGAGCATGGGTTAAATATCTATACTTTGGTTGTCTGTATTTCTTCTTTGTTTATGTTAAAGAATATAAAATCTTTTTGTTATACCGTAATTCCGCTTATATTAACCTGTATAGGAGTAAAAACCGGACATTATCCGCTTGATGAAAGGCTTATGATCTTTATGGCTCCGGTATTGATAATGATTTTACTCTATCCTCTCACTGTAATTCCGCAGAAATTCTACAATCAACGTATTCAAGCTGTGTATTTAATTTTGTTTCTTTTTCTAACATACGGTTGTATAAAATTTCTGTCGCCGATTCAATACATTGTTACAAAACCGGAAGCAGCCAGAAATATCTGGGAATACCTTGATGAGCATTATGACGGTAAAACTCCGGTAATCCCGGGCTATTCTTTAAATTCAAACGTATATTATAAAATGTTTTACAAAAATTTAAACTACAGCCGCTTTATGCTGATAAATAACACCGGCGAAACTCTCGGAAATCTTCCTGCAGGAGATTATTATATAGTAATTACCGGATATGAATTCTACCGGAATCTTCTCGGTAAAACTCTTGATGAATTTTTGAAAGAAGCTCCGAAAATTGAGATTCTGGAAATGAAAGAATTTATTCCGCCGCATATAGAAGGATTTACTGAAATGAATACAGGCAGACTGTTGAAAATCAGAAAAACATAATGTCCGGTATACTAGGGAGATTTAATTTTGTGCAATTAAATGTAAGACAAGAAGGCGGGGTAAAATAGTTGCCCCGCCTTCTTGTAATAAAACTTTAAAACCTAGGCTCTTTTACTGCCGGATATTGCTATTTGATGTCTGCCTTTAGCACGACGTCTGTTCAAAACTTCCTGTCCGCCCGGAGTTGACATCCTGGCTCTGAAACCGCTAACGTGCTGTCTTTTAGTCTTTGTTCCTTCTAGTGTACGTCTCATTGTTCTATTTCCTTTTCAGCTAATTTTACTTATGATGTTCTCATGCTATACAAAACATAATTATTAGTCAAATAAAAGGTTAAGTAATATGAAGCGTACTTGAGAGGCTAGCTTTCAATAATTTGTGGCAAATCAACATTAGGAGCGCCGATTGTTCTTACAAGTTCCAAAACAGCAGCCTTCATCTGACATTTTTGAGCCGTTGCACTAAAGAAGTCGCTATAAAAGCAGCCTTCACACACACATCCTCTTTTGTAACATTCTAACGCCGTAGGAGTCCATCTCTTCACGGCAATAGCTCTTCCCATATCACGACTCTTAAACACTTATTCCTCCCAAAGTATTATTTCTTAATTTATATATTATCTCTGCTTATTAAGGAAATCCCCAAAACTCCTTAACATATTTCTATTATATAGGTTAAGAATCCTTTTACAACCCATTACAAGCCAATTGTAACGTTTTCTTAACCATCTTGCAAACTCTTGAATTTATTGACTATTGTGAATTTGGGACATGCGTATTGCCTGTCATTGCATGGTTTGCGCTTTTTAAAACATGAAAACCCATGCTGCTTGCATGTTTGCATGGGTTCAATCTTTAATTAAGTTTTGTAACGATGTTGGCATGTCGAATTTTTATAAAGTTTATTTGAGAATTAAATTTGTTTCTAATGGTTTAAATATATTAACAAATCCGAATTTGTTTGTATCAAAAACTCCTTTATCCGTGACTTTCAGTTCAGGAATTACAGGCAGAGACAAAAATCCCATTGTCATAAACGGATCGTTTAATATACAGCCGATTGAAGAAGCAGCTCTGTTAAGTTCTTCGCACTTATCTACAACATAATCAAACTCTTTGTCCGACATCAAGCCTGCAATCGGAAGCGAAAGCTGCGATAAGATTTCTCCGTTATTAACTACAACCTTGCCGCCCTGACATTTGATTAAAGCAACTGCAGCTTCGTACATGTCTGCATCATTTGTACCTATAACAATCATGTTATGTGAATCGTGAGCAACGGTTGAGGCTATAGCACCGCATTTGAGATTAAACCCTTTAACAAAGCCTTTGCCGATATTTCCGGTTGCCCGATGTCTTTCAATAACACAAATTTTCAAAGTATCGTTGTCTAAATTGCTTACAGCGTTACCGTTTACGACTCTGACTTCCGACTCAACCGACTTAGTAATCAATTGATGAGGAATGACTTCTATTGTACGGACTTTTATATTTCCGCTCTCAACTCCCGCCTCGATTTTGAAGTCCTCCGGAGTAATCCATCTTACATTAACCGAGTTTCTCATTGAAAGCTCTTCGTTTTCCCTGAGCGGAGCCGTCAGTTTGCCGTTTTGTGCAACTACATTTCCGTTTTTTATTACAACATCCGGCTTAAAGCTTTTTAAATCCGGCAAAATAAGCATATCCGCTTTATACCCCGGAGCAATTGCACCGAGATTGTTCAGCCCAAAATACTCTGCTGTATTCAAACTTGCAACCTGAACCGCTTTTATCGGATCTACTCCCGCTTCAACCGCGCGCCTTACCATACCGTTAATATGTTCTTTTAAATCTGCAGGATGTCTGTCATCCGTTACAAAAATACATTTTCTTGTGTTGCAGTTTTTAAGAACCGGAATAAGCGCGTCCAAATCCTTAGCAGCCGTACCTTCTCTAATCATGACATACATTCCGAGCCGGATTCTTTCTATTGCTTCCTCCGGAGTTGTGCATTCATGATCGGATTTTACTCCGCTTGCAATGTAAGCGCACAAGTCTTTTCCGCCCAGATACGGCGCATGACCGTCAATTCTCTTGCCTTTAGATTTTGCAAGTTCTAATTTTGCCATAACGTTTTTATCTAAATTCAAAACCCCCGGAAAATTCATCATCTCCGCAATACCTAAAACCCACGGCTTATCAATCAAAAGCGACAGGTCGTAGCTGTTCAGATCAAAACCTGATGTCTCATAAGGTGTAGCCGGAACGCAGGACGGAAGCATTGTATAAACATCAATCGGAAGATTTCTGACTGCCTCGTGCATAAAGCTTATTCCGTGAAGTCCGAGTACGTTTGAAATCTCATGCGGGTCAATAATTACGGTTGTAGTACCGGCAGGAAGAACAATTTTTGCAAACTCACGCGGAAGCATCATCGTACTTTCCAGATGCACATGTCCGTCAATAAATGAAGGGGTCACATAAGCACCGTTTATATCAATCTCTTTTTCGCCTTGATAATTCCTGCCGATTCCTGCAATTATTCCGTCAGTAATTGCAATATCACATTTGTGTATTTCTTCTGACAAGACATTTACAAGGTTTGCATTTTTTATAACTAAATCCGCTTTTTCTATACCGCGCGCAACATTTATTAAATTCGCCATTTTATACCTGCAAAATCAAATTTTTGTAATCACAGAGTCTGGAAAGATTTTTCCCCTCCAGAACTTCTTCAATTATATCCTTGAATTTCTCAGCCCCTTCTGTTTTCATTCCCTGAGGAAGTTTAATATCAGTATTTGTTTTAGTATTCACAAACCCTTTATTTATCACCAGAAACTCCCTGTACATTTCAAGGACTTTTAAATCCTCTTGATTAACATTGTAACTAATCCCGAGAAAATATTTCATATCTTTAGGCAAAAGTTCCAGAAACTTAATCATAAAATCTGTTTCGGAAGTATTTTCTTCTTCATTGTATTCTCCCCCGAGGCAGTGATTATTCAGAATTTCCTGCTCCGGCTGCGTCTTAATATAAGCTGCCCACATAAGGCATCCGATATAAAAACCTAAATTATTATATAAAAGTTCCAGAAATTTTTTGTAATACTGCCGGAATTTCATTTTTCTCTGGGAAAGATTTTTAAATCTGTTAATATCAAGATAAAGATACTCGACCGTACCTCTGAACGCCAGAATATACGGCGCAAACCCCGGATCAAATTCCAAGCCTTTTAATTTTGTTTCCATAAACATTGTCCCTTCAATTTTATAATATATTACCATAAAAAGCAGGAATCATGTAATAAGAGGGGAATGTATCCGGTTTTGAGCAAGAACCTTTCAGAGTGCCGTCATTCTGAACCCGTTAGCAATTCAGGGGAGAAGAATCTCTAAAAAACGGTTAATGTTGGGTTAGTAAACTTAACCTACATTAAAAAAGAAAGATTTGTCTGTGGAATGTAATTATAATAAATAACTCGGGCTTTAGCCCGACAAAAACTTGCTTAAACAGTTTCGTTTATAATCTTTGCAGAGTTGTCCAAATCTCTCATAAGCGCTTCATTACCTTTGTCAAGCCCTCTGTGTCTTAAAGCGCGTGAAATTGCATCCGCAAAATTAGGAGCTTTTCCTTCCGATGCTGCTTTATAGTAATCATCCTCAAAATTTTCTCCGAGTCTTAACGCCCAGTTACCGTGAGTTGTACCCGGACGGTTGTATGTTTTTCCGATTCCCCAGAAATCCGTGAAGAAAATCTGTATTCTTTTAGCAGGACTTGCAAAAAGTTCGGCAAAACTTGCTGCTAAAAATTTCTTTTTATCTTTGCGCAATTCTTTAGAATATTGTTTAATTTCTTCTTTTGTTGCTCCCATAGGCGCTGTGTCTTCTGCAAGATGGTTTGTTTTTTTCATAAAGCGACCTGTCTCTCTTGAATCATTTTTATTTTTGTAATTAAACAAATCTTCGATAAATTCCAAGAAAGAGCTATTGTCATGCGAACCTATCATAATTACGTTATTTGCAGGCGCTTTGCTTCCTCTGTCATCAAATTGCGTCATTGAAATACCGGAAAGATTAAGTTTTTTCATAACACGTTTGACCGGAGCAGTTTTGTCGCCAAGATCTTCACATATAATATCTGACTTATTTAAGCCGTATTTTTCTGCTGCAGGTATGATAATTTTTGTGAATAAATTTGCGTATTCGTCATCATTCTTTTTCTGATATT
>CALUVI010000025.1 GCA_944324185.1 Candidatus Gastranaerophilales bacterium
CTTGGCGTCATTGCGGGGGTAAATGATTTCAGTTATGAAGTAAGCCTACAAGTTCAGCGTCATTGCGGGGGTAAATGTTTCAGTTATGAAGTAAACCTACAAGCCCGACGTCATTGCGAGGGAGCAGCCATTCTGCCCGAAGCAATCCAGAACAAATTTGACAATTAAATAAAAAATAGATTGCCGCGACCCTCACGGGTCTCGCAATGACAGCATAATTCTATTCACTATTCACTCCTCACTATTCACTAACAAATGAAAGGTTCAAAATGCTAAAAAACAAAACTGTTTTAATCGGAATAACCGGCGGAATTGCAGCGTATAAAATCTGCAATCTGATAAGGCTGTACAAAAAAGAAGGCGCAAATGTACGTGTTGTTGTAACACCAAACGCGTTGAATTTTGTCACAAAGCTCACACTGCAAACACTTTCCGGAAATGAGGTATATGTTGATAATTTTGAAATAAAAGAGTATAAGCCGGAACATATTGCGCTCACGGAAGCCGATATTTTTGTAATAGCTCCTGCAAGCGCTAATACAATCGGAAAAATTGCAAACGGTATTTGTGACAACCTGCTTTTATCAACGGCGTGCGCTTTTTCCAAACCGATTTTAATTGCGCCAGCAATGAATGAAAATATGTGGAAAAATCCGTTTGTACAGGAAAATTTAGTAAAACTTAAAAATGCGGGTTATCATATAATAGAGCCGGAAACAGGTTTTCTTGCCTGCGGTACAAACGGTATCGGCAGAATGAAAGAGCCTGAGGAGATTTTTGAAAAATCTGTTGAAATTTTATCCGAAAAACAAACTCTTAAAGGGAAAAAGATTCTTATAACCGCAGGAGGAACCAGAGAAAAAATCGATCCGGTAAGATATATCACCAACTCATCATCCGGTAAAATGGGGCTTGCACTCGCTGACCGCGCTTTTGATATGGGAGCGGAAGTAACTCTGATATCAACTTTTAAGGCAGAAAAACCTTACAAAAATATTGTTGCCCAAACAGCTTTAGAGATGGAAAAAGCCGTTAAGGAAAATCTTGCCGGTCAGGATTGTGTAATAATGGCTGCAGCGGTTTCAGACTACAGAGTCGAAAATGTTTCAGAACAGAAAATGAAAAAGCAGGGCGGTGAAGTTACGCTAAGACTTGTGGAAAATCCTGATATTTTGCAGGAGATTTGTAAATTGTCCCCCCTTTGTCACTCCGTGACATTTCCCCCGCAAGGGGGGCAAAGGTCTCAGGCGCTAAATGAGCGCATTGAGCATGAAGCTGACAGGGAACAATTAAGTTCTGCACGGAGCTCAACCCCCTCCCCAACCCTCCCCGCCGGAGAGGGAGTGCGCGCTAATCTGACGCCGGAAACATTAACCCCTCCCCCTAACCCCCTCCCACAAGGGGCGGGGGAATGCGCCAAACCCGGAGAAATCCCAACCAATCCAATATATTTTTCCCCGCCCCTGATAATCGGGTTTTGCGCGGAAAGCGAGAACTTAATCGAAAATGCCAAAACAAAAATACGGAAAAAAGGGTGTGATTATTTGATTGCAAACGATATTTCCAGAAAAGATATCGGATTTAATACAGACGAAAACGAAGTTTACATTATTGACAAAAACTTAAATATAAAACATATTAAAAAAGATACCAAACTAAATATTGCAAAACGTATTCTGGAGGAAGTTTTTGAATAAATACGATATTGTAAAGAGAATAGAAATGTTTGCACCTTTAGATACTCAGGAGAGCTGGGACGCAAGCGGCTGGGGCGTGGATTTAGAGGAAAAAGAGGTTCATAAAATTCTTTTCGCTCTTACCGTAACAGACGATGTAGTAAATCAGGCGCGCCAAAAAGGGTGTGATATGATAATTTCCCACCACCCGCTGTTTTTTGTTCCTTTTGAATACAAAGATATCAATATTTATTCTGCGCATACGAATTTAGACAGGGCAGAAGGCGGAACAAGCGACTTAATTATTGAAAAACTCGGGTTCAAAAAGACCCGCAATGACGATTTTGTACGTATTGTGGAATTAGAAAATCCTATCGGGGTAGAAGAATTAAGAGATAAATTATTAAAAATTTCTCCAAAGCTCAGGTATATTAATAATCTTGGTGTAAAAACAGTACAAACAATCGGGTTTTGTGCCGGCTCGGGGTCGGAATTCATCGGAGAGACTGACGCGTTTGTAACGGGTGATTTGAAGTTTCATACAGCTTTGGACGCTAAAAAAGTTGTTTTTGATATCGGACATTTTGAGAGTGAAATTTTTGCGCCGGAACTTTTAAAAAAGATTGCAAAAGTTGGTGAAAGCGGAGTAATTGCGGATGAAAAAAGCCCTTTTATTTATTAGTTTGATTTTTTCTATTGCAATCCTTCCGGTGCTTGCGTATGAAACAATTATAATCAAGTTTCCGGAAAGAGAGAACTGGGTAAAAGTGTATTATCGTAAAGTCGGGACAGAAGCAATACTCCAGTATGCGCCAAAGGGGCAGTATACGGACGACTGGGTTGAAACAATCGTTGTGCATTCATATAACGGCTCTGCTTTTCCTGTAAATGTTTTTACGACAAACAGTACAGCAAGACTTTTGAGGATTAACCCGACAGCGCCGTATAAGACCTTAAGACTAACACCTAATGACGCGATTGTCGGACGGTGTACGCATGATTTTAAAAACGTAAAAGCCCAGTGTGAGTTTCTGCGCGTAACCCGCGGGTATGAAGGGATTGTAACCATTCATTATATGAACAAAAACAAAGATGATTTTATGAATAATTATAATCAATGGTATAAAATTGTAAAAGGCGCAAAGCTTTATAACAGTTACTATAGAGATGAACGTATATTAGATAAAGCCGAGTTTTTTGAACTTTAAACCTCTGTCAGGGTTTACCTTATATTAATTTTAGGCTTCACTCTCAGCCGGAAGCCGATTTTTCGGGATATATTCTTCCTCTTCTTCCGGCGGTAAATTAATCGGCAGTCTAAAGCCGAACGTTGAACCTTCGCCCTCTTTAGAATCAACAAAAACCTGTCCGTGATGGTGTTTTTCAACCGTTACTTTGACCAGATGAAGCCCTAAGCCTGTTCCCTTAACTGTATGGGTTGCATTTTCACATCTGTAAAATCTGTCAAAGACTTTTTTCTGATCCTTTTCAGGAATTCCCGGACCCTGGTCTTCCACGCTTACTTCTACATACTCGCCGTCACGTGAGCGTTCAACGCGGACTTTGATACGTTTTCCGTCAGGTGAATACTTGATTGCGTTTGATAAAATATTCATAAATGCGCGGGAAATGCTTTCAATATTTACAAAAATCTGAGGTAAATCCGGTTCTTTCATAATAGAAATCGTCAAATCGTGTTCTTTTGCAAGAACCTGAACCTGATTAACCGCATCTTCAATAATTTCAATAATATCGGTTTTTGTTTTTTCCATATGAACATTCTGGGCTTCATATCTTGAAAAATCTAAAATATCATTAACCATACGGTTAAGTCTTATAATTTCCTGATTCATTACTCCTATGAATTCTCTCTGGGTATTGAAATCAAAATCATTACCGTAACTGTAGAGAGTATCAATATAGCTTCTTAAAACAGTTACAGGCGTTCTAAGTTCATGCGAGACATTAGAAATGAAGTTAGAGCGAAGCTGATCCATCTCGACGTCTTTTGTAACATCAATCAATACAATAATATATCCGACATAAGAATTTGAACGGGTAAACATTGGAGAAATCAAGCACTTAAGGACTTTTGTATCAATCTGGATGTTAAAAGTAACCGGTGTTCCGTCATCATCAAGCGGAGTGTCTTTGAATTGCGCAATTTTATCCGCAAAACAGAATTCGCCTGATGAGTCGCAGAACTGCTGAATTTGTGTATTTATAATATCTTTTTCTTCAACTTCAAGCAATCTTTGCGCATAATTATTAACCATAATAACCTTATCATGGTTGTCGCATACAACAACGCCGTTGACAATACTCATAAGAACAGATTCAAGTTTGTTACGCTCAAATGTCAAGCTTTCAATAGTCTGTTCATTATACCTGCTTAGTTTTTCCGACATATCGTTAAAAGCGCCGTAGAGCTCTTTAACTTCGCTGTCCACATCTTTATCGTCAATTAAATAGCCAAATTCGCCTGATGAAATCTTTTTAACCCCCTGATAAAGCTTGCGCAATTCGCGTGTGATAATTGAGGAGTTCATATAAATAATCCCGACAATCACAAGCCATGCAAGCAGAAAAACAATTGCAATTGAGGTTTTGGAGGTGGCGGAAACTCTGTCTATAATACTTCCGCTTAAACCGACTTCCACAGAACCGATATTCTGTGAGTTTCCCGGATTTTTTATTACCATTGGAGAACTTACGGTAATCCTTGCTTTTTCTGCCTGATCAGGATAATCGTCTTTACTGGAGTAAATAATTTTTGAATTATTATCCTTAAAAATAATAAATGCAATATCGTCGTTACTGTTAAGAACAGATACCGAATTTGTGCGCAAAGCGTCGTATTTTGCAAGTTCCGGTACATCTTTTGTGGCTTCAACGCCTTCTATTGCGAGAGTTTTGGATAACACAAGCGCAAAATTTTTGTAAGCGCTGTTCATGTTCTGGGTAATACTGTATGTTGCAAATCCGGCAGTCATAAGAATAAAAGCCGTACTAATACTCAATCCTGCAAGTATTAATCTGGTTTGAGCTGTCATTCCCCGTTTTTTAGCTTTCTCTTTTTTCTCCGGTTTCTTAAAATCAGCGCTTGTTTCCATACCGAGATTATAGCATGTAAAGTTTTTTGAAGCAATAAATTAGTGTAAAACCGGAATGTATACGATTAAACTAAAATACCCTGTAGGAGCAGGTGCTTAAAACTTCAGGTGCGTTTTTTGTAATCAAAGAGCTTCTCCGATAGGCATTGTAGGCATTCTGAATAACAATAGATTCGTCAACTGAATATCCGTTTGAAAGAGCACCTTTTAATATATTATTATCGGAAAATGATGAAACAGAAAATGATGATAATTCTGAAGGGGTTTTTTGAGGCTGCCCGGTATCTCCGGTATTTTTCGGCGGAAAATCTTTGTCGTATTCAGGACGGTATTTGGACATATTACCGTAAACTATTTTTGCCTGCGGTTTGCCTTCAAAATACGCACGGGAAAAAACCTCTGACCCGTCAGAGGTTTCATCAACCCTGTCATAAGGAGTGCGCGCATTTATTGTAATTTGTTTGGGCGTGAACGGCGACGTTAATTGTCCGTAAATTGTTGTCGGCGAATACGGCGCTAAGTTTTCTATACTCATATCGTTCTCTATGAATGAAATATTAATATACTTATATACATCTATTATATAATATTTTATATGGGTTTTAAAGTCTGATTTTAATAAATCTTAACACTTTCAAATACAAAATTTGTTGATATTGCTGCAGGTGAGAAAATAAATCTTCACATATACTTCTTTTTGGATTAATATTTAAGAGAGAATAATATGAGGAGAAGTAATTATGATAATGCTTGCGGTAGCATTGCTGATGAGTATGGTTTTATGCTTGTTGTTCGGCGTGCCTTATATAGATTTTTTGAGAAGAAAAACTATAGGACAGTATATTCTTGATGTTGCGCCGGAAGAACATGCCAAAAAAGCTGGAACGCCTACAACGGGCGGGGTTTTTATTGTGCTTGCGATAATTATATCATCTGTTATTACTCTTCTTATGGCGGAACAGATGGATAATTCTGCCTGGATAATACTGATAACACTTCTTTTTATGGCATTAGCAGGTTTACAGGATGATTATTTAAAGATTAAAGGACACGAAAATAAAGGCTTGAGTCCACGCGGAAAGCTTGTAAGACAGATTCTGATAGCGCTTATTCCTGCTGTTTATGCAATGCAGACATACGGAACAGTGATAACGCTCGGCTCACAAACATTTGATTTGGGAATTTTGTATCCGATATTTACTGTTTTTGTGGTTACAGGTGCTTCAAACGCTTATAATTTAACTGACGGTTTGGACGGTCTTGCGGCTTCTACGGGAATTCCTGCATTTGCAGCATGTGCTTTTCTGGCATTTGTAGACGGGCATAATGCTGCTGCAATAGTCGGTGCAACCGTTATTGGCGCGTTAATCGGATTTTTAAAATACAATAAACCTAAAGCACAGGTGTTTATGGGTGATACAGGCTCACTGGCTCTCGGGGGACTTCTGGGTACTCTTGCGGTTATAGGCAGATGCGAACTCTTGCTTGCACTTTTCGGAGGGGTGTTTGTGATAGAAACCCTGTCAGTTATATTACAGGTTACAAGCTTTAAGCTAACCGGAAAAAGAATTTTCAAAATGTCGCCGATTCATCACCATTTTGAACTTTGCGGACACTCAGAAATAAGAATAGTCAAAGAATTCACCTTTGTGTCCTTAGTTCTGTCCGTTCTTGCGGTGGTCTTGAATTTTGTATTGTAATGCAGCAGCTAAAAACGATGCCGGCATAGATGTATCCGGCGGCTTGTTTGAGTGTATTAAAATAAACCTCTTTACAAAAAATTTTTATTTGTTACTATAATAAAGTAAATTGAATATAACTGAATAATCCTCAGTAGCTCAATGGCGGAGCAACCGGCTGTTAACCGGTAGGTTGTTGGTTCGAGTCCAACCTGGGGAGTTTTTATTTGGTAAGGTTTTCAGCCTTACTTATTTTTTTATTTATAGATTAAATTTTGTTAAATAATTCAACTATAATTCAACTTAACTTATTTTTTCTTTTCTTAAAAACATATCTGCAAGTGTATCGGAAGCCTCTACATCAGCTTTTTGTATCAAATGACTATAAATATCTGTTGTAGTGCTAACCTTTGCGTGTCCTAGTCTTTTGCTTATAGTGATTGCATCTTTACCACTAAAAAACAATAAACTAGCTTGTGAATGCCTATAAGAATGTGGATTAATGCGTGGAATAAGTCTTATTTGCTTATCTTGTGGTAATTCTTTGTTTTTTTCTGCAATTATTGCATTATATTTTTTTCTAAATTTAGAGCAATAATTAGTTAAGCTATCAGGGTGCATAGGTTTTCCTGTTTCTTGAACAAATACAAAGTTTTCATTATGCCATTTTTCCCCATACAACATTCTTAATTGGTTATATTCTTTTTTGTACTGTTTTAATAATTGGCATAACTCACTAGGAATTGTTATCACTCTATTTGAGGCTTCTGTTTTTGTTGTATCAGTATAAACCCCTTTTTCTTTTGTATATAAGACATTTGTATCTATTGTGATTGTATTATCGTTAAAATTGATTTTATTCCATTTCAGCCCAATTAACTCACATCTTCTACAACCTGTGAATATTAGTAGTTGTAGAGCAACTTGCCATTTTAGAGGTATGTTTTCTAAAAACTCTAATATATTTGAAATATCTTCTTGCTCTATAAAGTTTGCTTGTTTTCTGACTACTTTTGGTGGTGTTGCTTTGCTTGCTACATTAAAAGGAACTAATAACTCCTTAACGGCTTGCGACAATACTGCTCTTATAAAACAATGGTATTCGTGAATAGTTTTAGGGCTTAATTTTCCCCCTGTTCTTAAGTTCATTCCGTCTTTAGATAATTTTTCATAAAAATTATTTAGATGTTGAGGTCTTAAGTCGGTTAGTTTGATATGTCCGATTTCAGCATTAATTCTAGGCAATATTTTTCTATATCCGTCTATTGTTCTATGCTTAATACCGTTTCTTTCTTTAAGGTCAATTACATAGTTTGCGTATTTCTCAAAAGTTTGCCTATTGTCTGCTATTAAGCCGTTTTTACACTCTTGCTCAAATAAAACTACTGCTTTATCAAGCTCTGATTTAGTTTTTCTTTCGCTCCAAGATTCATCAACTTTAAATGTCATTGTGTAGGGTTTTAATTGTTTGCCGTCTTTATCCCTACCTTTGTGTACTCTAATAGAATAAGAGATTATTTTTCCCTCTTTATTCTTGCGTGCTTGAATGTTCGCCATTTTCTGATTCTCCTATTTTTTTACTTGCCCATTCGTTTAATTCAGTTGTATCTATTTCTTTAACAATTCTTTTTCTTTTAAAATCTTTAGCTTTTTTTTGTAATTTAGACAATAATTTCTCAATATCTAAATGTAAAATTTCTTGAACATCTTTTATAGTAAATTGATAATCCCCTAAATCGCTACATATAGATAAGTACTTGGTATTTTTATATTCATTTTGCTCCCAATCTTTAATCATAAAATGAGTTGGTTTTGAAAATAAAAATCTATCAACTTTTTCTAATTCATTTGAATCTACATTTTCAATTAAAAAATTTATGAGTTGCATATACTCATAACCTTTATAACGATTTTCATTGTGGTATTTTTTTAGTATTTCAATAGCTTTTTCAGACAGACCAAGTTTTCTTGAAATAGCTATGTCTTCACAATCAATATTTCTAATATTATTTATCCCTAATAAATAATCCGTTGAACAATTATAGTATTTTGCAATTTTAAATAAAGCGTCTGCACTTGGTAATTGTATCCCATTAACATATTTACTAAGTGATGAACTATCTACATTAATATTATCTGCTTGTTTTCTTTGACTAACTCCCTTTCGTCTTTCTTCTGCAATTAAATCATCTAGCTTGTCATTTAGAATCTTTTTTAACTTTTCTTCAATAGCTTTACTTTCTTTTTTGTCCATTGTTGATTTTTCTCCTTTTCAATAACTAAAATTTCCCTAAAATTTACTTTTAACCATTAGAATTAAAATCCTGATTATATGTAGTATTATATTATTGTTGTTGCTGATTGTCAACAACAATAATAATATTGATTATAAACAACGGAGGTTAGGGAAATGAAAAACTCAAAAATTAAACAGCTAGCAAAAGAAAAAGGTATTAAATTATGGCAAGTCGCAGAGGTTTACGGAATTAGCGACGGCAATTTTAGTAGATTATTACGCAGAGAATTACCTAAAGAAAAAGAAGAAAAAATTTTATCTATTATCAACTATCTTAACAAAGAAAAGGAGCAAAAAGTATGTTAAATCAATTACACCCGCCACAAATGGCAACAATTAACGAAACAGCTAAACTTACAGGATTAGCAAAGTATTACATCAGACAATTAGCTTTAAGCAACAAAATCAAACACGTTCGTGCTGGAAAAAAGATTTTAATTAATGTTGAAAAGCTAATTGAGTATTTGAACAATGGCGAACAAATAGAAAGCGAGGGGTAGCGTAATGCGTTATTTTATCAAAAGACCACATATAAAAATGTATATGGCAGGTATCAAAATAATTGTTTGCAAAATCTTTAAGACAAGCTTTGTTTTTCTATATTTGCTTGGAAGTAAAAGACAGGTAAGAGCAAAAATTATCAAAAATATTTCTAGGATTGATGATGTACCTGTAAATCTATCAAAGACTATAAAGCAAGCAAGCATAAGAATATACAATACCGTTAAGATATTAAACAATACATTTAATGTTGTTAGACAATATTTACTCATAGAAAGGAGTATAGCATATTATGGGAAATAAAGAAACAAAAATAGAAAAATTTATAAAACAACTAAATCCAAAAGGCTTATATGACACAACACTTGATGACATAAAAAGGTACAACAGAGCCGACACAGTTAATATGTCAGAAGAAGAAATGAATCGCTTTAGACATATAGCAGGACCAGCAATTTTAACAAGCAATTATTATCCAGCAGGATTAACAAGAACACTAGGCTATATAAAAGAAACTAAAGATTTATTTCAAGGCAGAGGAATTGAAGATATAAAGTACGACCTAAAGAACAATGAAATAGGCATAAATATTGGCTTAAAATTCCCTAATAATAGCAATAAGGCTTTATATGACTATGTTTTCAACAATCATATAGCACCATTAAGACAGAAAGGAAATGATACAAATGGAAAATAATGAAAAAGCTCTCTTAAGAGAGCTAATAGATTATGGTTATAATCATTATGATAACTATATTATAGCACAAAATGTACAAGAATTTATAGCTGAAGATTTTGGGAAAAGTGGCATTTCCCAATCTGTTATTAATGATTATAAAGATAAGAAATTTTTAAAATGTACTCCTACAAGTTGGATTTTAAATTATCCTGATTTGTTGACTAATGAAAGAACTTCATATACAACTACTAGATTAAAGAATCCGATAAATGGTAATAAATACATTCGACCTAAAGATGAAACTTCTCGTTTGTTTAAGCCGTTACATTTAGCACCTGAAACACTTAACAACCCTAATGAATACATAATCGTAACAGAGGGCGAGAAAAAGGCAATTAAAGCCGTACAAGAGGGGTTTAATTGTATTGCTGTTCCTGGGGTATGGTGTTGGAAAAGTAAAAAGACAGAGGACGGCTTAATCCCTGATATGCATAAAATAAATTGGGAAAATAAGGAAGTGTATCTCTGTTTTGACAATGATATTTGCTACAAATCGCAAGTATTAAACGCATTAAGGGCATTAACTTATCAATTACAAGACTTTGGAGCAATCGTTAAAAATATCAAATTGCCGACAGGAAGAGAGGTTAAAAATGGTTAAATTTACAGATAATTTTGAAAAATTGGGGCTTGATGATTGCCTTGATAAATATAAAAAAGATTATTTTCAACAACTTGTAGATAATGCAGAAACTCAAAAAACAAAAGACGAGCTATTATGGGATTTAGTTCAGCCGATAAGTTCTATTCAAACTGCTAAAAGCATTGAATGGATTGTGCCTAATATGTTTGCAAAAGGTTATGCAAGTGTTATTTTTGGCGAGGCTGGTTCTTGTAAGACTTGGATAGTGTTAGATTTTGCAATAAAAATAACAACCGGCATGCCGGTATTTGACGGAATTGAAACAACTCCTCATAAGGTTATACTGTTTGAGGGCGATACTACCAATGTACTGATAAAAGAACGTATTAACAAGCTGAAACTTAAAGTGAATGACAATTTTCTATATATTAACCGATACGATTCTGAAATGGCAGGACTTGAACTAGATTTATCCTCTGAAAAAGGCAGAAATCATATTGAAAATATAATTTTTCGTAGGCAACCTGATGTAATTATATTTGATACTCTCATTTCCTATGTAACTAACGAAAAAGACCCTGTTGAGATGAAAATAGTAATCGACTTTTTACGCACACTTGCTAATAAGCATAACTGTCATATTTTGATATGTCATCACGCACGCAAAAGGGAATCTGGGGAACGCAGAAATAAATTTGACCAATCTGATTTAATTGGCTCATCTGTTATTAATCGTTTGGCTAGCTTTATTATAGCTACAGAAACTGCTGACTTTGAGAATGATTTAGAAGATTGTCCAAAAGGTAGATTAAGCCTTAAAAAGACTTGGTTTAAGTCTATAAAACCAATTATATACAAAGTTAGGGATATAGACACTGATACTGTTCAAATAGACTATGAAACCACTGTTGAAGAAAAAAGAGGGGTTAACAGGGCTGTTGAAGCTATTACAAACTATGTTAAGTCGGGAAATATTAAAAATATCACTAGAAAAGAACTTGTTTCTAAATTCTCTGATATACCTGAAACCACTATCAAAAAGGCTCTTACAGGCATGGTGCAACTCGGTTTATTTGAAGCGACAGGCTCAACAAAAGATAGGATTTATAAGGCTATACCCCCTGAAATTGAACCAAATAAGCTATAATTATTGATTCTATTGAGTTTGATTTGGTTCACTATAAAAACCAAATCAAATGCTTGATAGATAAAGGTTTTCAGCCGATTTGGTTCAAAAAATGGGTATAATGGAAATAATAAGAAAGGATAGAAAAATGAATAATGAACAAAAAAGATTACTAGCATTAGTTTACAATCAAAATGTGGCACTAGATAGCATAAGAGGGTTGCTAAAATCCACTATAAAATTTATTAATGAGAGGTGCAACGCTGATGTGGAAGAAGTAACAGGCTTTAAAAAGATGATTACCCATATACATAAAACAAGCCAAAAGGCTTATTCTGATAGTATTGCAATAACCGATATGGTTGAAAATATGGTTAAATAGGGCTATTTATCTAAAATACTTGTTACAACTCTATGAACAAGTTTTATTTCATCATCTGTTGCACATTTCAAGATGTTTTCCAAATCTTCTATTAATTCTCTTGTATCTTTCTGATGATTAAACATATATAGCTTATACGGCTCTATTTTTAGAGCCTTTGCTATTTTTTCAAGGTTTTCATCACTTGGGTGGAAATGTCCGCTTTCAATTTTGCTTATGCTTGAAGCTCCAATATCAGTTAATTCTGATAAATCTTCTTGTGTAAGATTTCTTAAAATTCTAACTTCTCTGATTCTTTTGCCTAAAAGTTTTTTAATCTCTGACATAATAGCTCCTTTCTATTAATTCTCAATTAAATAATTGCAAAAATGAATTAATCGGAACTACATACAAACTTGACAATCTTGTGATTAAGTGCAATAAATATGCATATAGAACAATGATTTTTAATAAAAGTTGTATTTTAACATCAAGTTGAGGAATGTATGAAACAAGCTAGAAGATTTATTAAATATAAAAAACTTCTAAAAAAAGGGCTTGATATTTTCTTGTGGATATTAAAAAAAATATTAATTATAGTAGCTTGGGGCATACTCTATATTCTTTTAACTGTGTTTACTTATGATGAATACAGTTCAAGTATTCCTGTTTTTATTGTGCTTTTTGTGTATTTTATTCTTTTACAAAATTATTATCAACAAACTAAACAATATGATATTTGGTGCAAGTCATCTGAATATGATGATTATTATAAGCGGTTTTGCCGTAAGTATTACCCTAGATTTTGGTTGCCATTTATTGTTTATGCTTTAGGTTTGAAATTTTGTAATTCTTTTGAATTTTTGTTAAGCATAGCCTTAACTTTAAGTATTGATACAAACGATAGACGATTTTATACAAATGAAACCAATTTAGAGATAATACGAGAAATGCTTAAAAAGGGGGATAAATGATAAAAAAAGGTTTTTTATTATTTTTGCTTACAAATTTACTAAATGTTGCGTTCGCTACTACATATAATACTGTCGGAGATTTCACTTATGGTTCAGACGGAACAACATATCAGCGAGTTGGGGATTATGTTTACGATAATAAAGGTAATAGCTGGAATCAAGTGGGAGATTATACGTACGCCTCTGACGGAACAAGTTATCATCAAGTGGGGGATTATACCTATGATAATAATGGTAACTCTTGGCATACAGTAGGTGATTATACTTATGGCTCTGACGGTAGCATATATCATCAATCAGATGATTATATTTATTCATATTAGAGGTGTATGTCTATGAAAAATTTTATCATTTATTTTTTTATTGTAATATTTTCAGTTATCTTATTTGTTCTAATAAACCTTATTTTAGGTATTGGAATAGATATTTTAAATATCATATTATCTAATTCAATATTAAAATGGTTTTATTCTGCTTATGGCATTATATGGAAATGGGATTTTTGGCACTATTGTTTAGTTGGAGTCATTTCACTATCTATTACTTATACATTGACAATTAAATTAATTAACAAACTAAAAGAAAAGGGGTTATTATGAAAAAATTTCTAGCTCTTATTATGTCTATAATGTTTTGTGGTGGTGCTTATGCAGATGTGCAACAGGCAGAAATCACACATAGCCAATATAGACCTCATTGGAGTATGGTTGCACCTACAAAATGGTCTGATGTAGCATACAAAGAGCCTATCAAAAGAGGCAAATGGGTTAAGCCTGTCGCTTGGGTTGGATATGTTGGAACACTATTTATTGTGCCATTTCCGCTATTTATGACGGCTAAAGATAAAAATATTGCTACTAATAATCAATGGAATATATTTAGAGAGAATTTTGAAAGAGATTTAGACAATTGCGAAAGATTATATAAACAAGAAAGAGATTTATTAAAATGTTATAACGAAACAAGAGCAACGCACGTTTCATTTTTTAGTATGGTTAATGATGATGTAAATGCAGAAAAAATGATACAGTTGCAACAACAAGCTATAATTCAAAACAATAGACCTCATTACCAACATTCAACTACGACAAGATACGGAAATACTTATTATACAAATTCTTATAGTTATTAATCTAAAGTACATTAATATAGATAAAATCGGCTTAAAATCTGCTATAATTAAGCTATGGCTAGAAATGGGATTAAAACAGGGGGCAGAAAAAAAGGCACCTTAAATAAGAAAACAACTGAATTAATGGAATTATTGGGCGATTATAACCCTATTCTAAGGCTTATTGAGATAGCAAAAGATGAAAATACTTCTCTTGATATGCAAGTCAAAATAAACCTTGATTTATTGCCGTACATTTACCCTAAAAGAAAATCTATTGATATGAACTCCGGCGAATCCCCTGAAGTTAAAATCTACATTAATCACGAAGAAGTCGGAGTTGATTGCAAAGAGAATTTTTAAAAATATTTTGTGCATATATTAAAACAAGGTTTTGTAAAGATTTAAAGTAATTGTAAAAATATTATTGACTATTTTTAGGTTTATAATATCGTGAAATTAAATATAGAGCTTGAAATCTACTACTCTATAGAATAATTTATATAAAAGTAATAAAATTTAACATTTTATGTTATAATATAAGTATGATTGAATTCGGATTTAACAAAGAAAAAGCAAATGAAGTGATTTTATACTTATCCTACAGAGATGAATGGATGAGTAAAATGAGGTTGCTTAAATTTGTTTTTTTTGCTGACCTTTATCATATTAACCATTATGGTCGTCCAATACTTGGCGATAAGTATGTTGCAATGAAGAATGGACCTGTTTTATCAAAATTATATGATATGTTAAAACAATCAACCGATGATTATGAAGTTATAAATAGAAAGCTTATTCGCCCTCATAGAGATGCGAATTTAGATTATTTATCAAAATCCGATATTGAAGCATTAAATTATGCTCTTAATCAATATTCGCAATATGAAACTTTAAAATTAAGTGATTTATCTCATGAATATCAAGCTTGGCAAATTGCAAGGAATAGTGAGCCAAATTCTAACAATCCTGATATGCTATGGGAAAATATGATTGAAGATAGAGAAATAATAGAAGAATTAGAAGAAAATTCAAACGCTATTGTTTTTTAGGAGGTTTACCAAGTTACTCGTGGATACAAAAATAATACAGCCAGAAGCGGGACAGGTTTATTATTCTCAAAGGGAAGATATTGACCCACCTAAAAAGAAGTATCAGTTATATTTTGATGATGAAACAGTTTTGCTTGTTAACACTAGTAAAAGTAAAAGAAATGTTAGTGTCTTTTTACCTCAAAAAGACTGTACAATTTTGGATTACGATAGTTATATTTGTATTGATAATGTATTCCGTTTTGAAAGAAGTAATCCTGTATTAAAAGTTCAAAATTTATCAACAAACATACTGAAGAACTTGCGAACAATGATAAGAGCAAGTAATGGATTAACTGGAATACAAATTAATAAATTAGAACAAAAAATTTCTATGGTAATTGCTAATAGAGAAGAATAAGCAATATTTAACTGATAAAGTTATAAGTTTTTATTATTTTTTAGAACTATTTTAAGATTAATAAGATAAAACTTGATTTAGTTCAACAATAATTCAACTTTTTTATTAAAATTCAACAAAATTCAACTCAAATTACTAAAAATTATTAAAAGTAAAAAGGCTGAAAGTTAGATAATATTTAAGATTACAACAGATTGCAAAAAACTACAAAAAGTAATTCTGCAATCTGTTAACCGGTAGGTTGTTGGTTCGAGTCCAACCTGGGGAGTTTTTTATTGTCAAATGTAAGCCGGTGAGAGAGGTTAGATTCGTATAATTACTAAAATATTAACCGTTAACCGATGCCAGAAGCGTATTAATTTCTGATATTAAATCTTCGTTGGTTGTCTTGACGGCATTAACAAGCGCTTTCTTTAAAAGTGATTTAGCTTTATTAGGACTTTTAAAATCAAGCATTAACTCAGCTGCAGCTTTATAATTCTGCGCGATTTCTTCTCTTGAGTTTGAAAGCTCATAGTTTTTAACCGCTTCCGCATAATATTTTAAAGCTTTGTCTTTTTTCTTAAACTGAACACAGGCGTCAGCGGTGTTACTGAGAACATAACCTTTCATTGAACTGTCGGTTGTCTGTTCAATGAGTTTTCTTGCAACATCATAATAATCAAATGCGCCTTCATCATATTTATCTGTAAAAATGTTTGCCATTCTTGTGAGAGAATCCGACTGACCGATTAAGTCGTCCGATTTACCCGCATAAGAGATTGATGTCATATAATGATTTAATGCAGGTTCAACTTCGTTAATATCATCATAAATCTGAGCCATTGAGAAATGCGCTCTTGATTTTACATTAACATCAGTTGTGTACTGTAAAGATTTGTTGTAACTGTTAAGAGCCTGTACAAAATGGTCGTTATCGTCATAGATTTTGCCTATTTCAAGGCAAATTCTCGACTGGGTTTCATTGTCCTTAAGCTCTTGAGCACGTGTAAATGCCTCTTTAAAAATCTGCATTGCCCTTTGCGGATTGTTAGAAAAAGCCTGCTTTTTGGCTTCCACAAACAGAGATTTTAATTTTGTATCCTGCGGAACGATGGTTATATTCGGTTTTTTAGAGATAGTTTGTTTAGCCTGAACAAATTCTTCTTCAAGCGTTAATTCTTCCGGCTCGATTTCTATAGTTTCCGGTTCTGTATTTTGTACGGGTGCTGGGATTTCTTCTCTTGTTCGACGGACTTCCTGCTGTTGAACAGGCTGCGGCTCTGCCTGCACTTCCGGTTTCTTTTCTTCCTTTTGAGTATTATCCGGAAATTTTACAAGAAAATTCGGATTAACTTCCGCTTCGTCATAATTGTAGTTAATCTTTTGTAAAAACAAAGCGTCAAGCCAGTTTTGAACAACCTTGGAATCTTTGTGCAAAGTATCTGAAATATATCTGTCGAGCATTGAAGCTGCAATTTTCAGATTGCTTTGAATTAAATTAACCTGCGGATGAGCTTCTCTGACCTGCTGTTCAACAATTTTCAGATAATGGTTAACCTGCTCTTCAATCTCCGGCGGGGTTGCAATAGCTTTTATCGTATTTCTGAAATCTTTCAGGATTTGCGCTATGTTAACCTTGTTGCTTCTCTGCGGAGCCGGCATCGGAGCAGGAGACGGATTCCCTATTGGCTGATATCCTGCATGTGCTGCCTGATATTGCATAGGATTAACCTGATGCGGGTTGTATCTGACAGGAGGCGGTGTCTGTACCTGATAAGTCTGCCTCTGGGGATAAGAGGTTGGATAAGCATTATTGGCAGGAGAATAAACTGCCTGTCTCGGAGGTGTTTGAACCTGCTGTACATCCTCTGCTCTTCCGCGGACAATTGTACGCTGCTCTTGCTGCTTGCGCTGATCCTGCGCGTTACTGTTGTGACCGTCCTTATCGGTACTGTCACTGCCTGCGTTATAATTGCCTGTTTCCCTCTGCGGATAAGGGCGCGGGCGTACTGTATTCATTGTATTAAACAATATAAACCGTCCTTCCTTTTGTATTATCGGATATAATTCGACGTTCTTTATCGTTTTGTTAAAATATCGTATATATGTATGATATTTATATAATGAAGATTTTTTTAAAGTCATGGAGACGGGGGATAAATGTGTTTAAAGAATGAATAGACGTGATAAAAGTAACTAATTGAATAAGTAAATAAGAATTGTTTGCCGGTAATATGCCGTACTGCTCCCTCCCTAACCCTTCCCGTGGAGAGGAAACATGCGTTGAAGCTCGATTGGAGTGATAAAGAGAATTGCAGTAGTGTGGAGCTTGTTCCACAAACCTGCTTTGCGGAAAATATCTGCTTACCAAAAGTCGTACTGTCCCCCTCCCTACCCCTCCCCGTTGGAGAGGGAACGCGCGTTGAAGCTCGATTGGAGTGATAAAGAGAATTGTGGTAGTGTGGAGCTTGCTCCACAAAAACCTGCTTCGCAAGAAACGCATGTCAGTCTTTACCTGACAAAAACTACATCTTTATATAAGCTTTAAAAATTTTATTTGATATAGTATCGTCAAATGCTTGCTGAATTTTTTCAAGCGGATAGACGGTTGTCAAATTTTTTACATTAACCTTGCCTGATGTAATAAGCTCATAAGAATCTTTCAAATCCTGAGGAGACGGGGAATAGCTTCCGAGTATGGTCAATTCTTTATAATATATTTCATTATTAGGATATCCGTTACTTAAAGGAGTGCTTGAAAATACAAGAATTTTACCGCCAGGTCTTACGGCTTTAAGTGCGACATCAATTGCTTTGTCCGCTCCGGATGTCATAAATACAGAATCTGTACCGAAATTTCCGGTTTTGGATTTGATAATACTTTCAAACTCATTCAAGCTTCCCGAATTAAAAGCCTCAATTCCCATTTTTTGTGCAAGTTTTATTCTGTCGGGAATTAAATCACATCCGTAAACTTTATATCCCGCAGCTTTTAATCCTTCGCCCATCAATAGACCGATAGAGCCGAGACCTACAACAAGAGCGCTGTCACCTGCCGTAAGACCGCACCTTTTTATTGCTCTTACACAGCACCCGAGAGGCTCATAGAATGATATCTCTTCGTCAGTAATATTTTTAGGAACAATATATGCAACATTTTTTAAATGTTCTTCAGATACAAAAACTTTTTCACTAAACCCTCCGGGAAAAATGTTAGTTTTTTTAAAATGCTCGCACATTGAAACATTCCCATGTTTGCAATACTTACATTCACCGCAAGGAATATGGTGGGAAGTTACAATTTTATCACCGGCTTTAAATTCCGTATCAGTATTTGCTTCCAGAATAACCGCAACAATTTCATGCCCTAAAACAGCGCCGTCATGAACGATATTATGCTTGAATTTAACTATATCAGAGCCGCAGAGACCGCAGCCGAGAACCTTTACAATAGCTCCCTTTCTGTTATTTAAATTAATATCGTCAGAATTCTTAACTATAATTTTATCTTTATAAACCTGAGCTGTTTTCATTTTAATACTCCTCTAACCAATAAAATTATACATAAAAAAAGAGTTTAGAAAACATCTAAACTCCTTTTTTATAAATGGTCGGGATGACACGATTCGAACGTGCGACCCCCTCGTCCCAAGCGAGGTGCGCTACCAAACTGCGCTACATCCCGTAGTTACTGTTTAATTTTCAAATCCGGTATGCGCAGTTTGGTATATTTTCTAAACGGCTCGCTCGAGCTTGCGCTCTCAACTCGCCTGCCCCATTTCCAACGTGCCACCGGCACCTTGTCAACGGGTGACCCTGCTACATCCCGTAGTTACTGTGTAATTTTCAAAACCTTACACGGCTGAAAGTGCATGACTATTCTACGCTAAACAAAATTATAAATCAACCCTTTGTTTTTAATTTCTAAATTTAACTATTTACGACATACAGTTATTTGATGTATAATACCAGTGCTATGACAAATCTTTTACAGGTCAAAACATCAGCATCCGCTCTTATAGAAACGCTCATAGAGCTTGGCGTTGACAGTATCTTTGGATATCCGGGCGCCTCGATTCTGAGTATTTACAATGAACTTTCCAAACAAAAAAGCATTAAACATTATCTGGTGAGGCACGAACAGGCTGCTGTCCACGCGGCGGAAGGTTATTCAAGAGCGAGCGGAAAAACCGGTGTTGTTCTCGTAACATCAGGTCCGGGGTTTACAAACACTATTACAGGCATTGCAAATGCTTATGCAGACTCGACTCCGCTTGTTATTCTGGCAGGAGATGTTGCAGTATCAAGTCATTGTGACAAAGTTTTTCAAAAAGTCGATATTAAGGACATTACAAAATCTATATGTAAAAAAGTTTTTACACTTACAAAAGAAGAAAATGCGGCAGAAGTTATAAAAGAAGCATTTAGAGAAGCGGAATCAGGCGTCAAAGGTCCGGTTGTGGTGGCTCTTCCCAGAAACATTCTTGAAGCTCCTGCTAAAAATAGCAGTGAGATTTCTGAAATTGAATCACCCGCAGGCAGTCCCGTTGATAAAATGCCGGAATTTATTTCTTTGATAAATTCTGCCCGCAATCCGCTTATTCTAATAGGCGGCGGATGTATTGACGCCCCGGACGAAGTCGAACAATTTGTCTCAACTCTGCAAATCCCTGTAGTATCAACACTTATGGGAATCGGGATTTATCCTTCCGAAAACAATCTTTATCTCGGAATGATAGGGCTTAACGGTGTTGATTCCGCAAATGAAGCTTTGAGCCAGTGTGACCTTCTTATTGCACTCGGGGCAGCTTTTTCTGACCGGTCAACCTGCAAAAAAAACGATTTTGCCGGAAACTGCAAAGTAATATCGGTCAATATTCAGCCTTCAAAAAGAAAATTTGAACTCCAGATAAACGCTGATGTAAAAAGCTTTCTTAAGGAATGCTTAAGGGAAAAACACAAATTTCACTCAAGTGACAAATGGCGTATGGAAGTTGATGTATATAAAGAAGAGCCGGAGCCGGCAGGCGAGACGAACAGTTTTTTGCACTCGTCTTTTGTTCTTGAAACTCTATCGGAATATACAAAATACTACGAACCCGTTGTTGTAACCGATGTCGGGCAGCATCAGATGCTTACGGCTCAGTTTTTTAATTTCAACAAGCCGAGAAAATTTATAACCTCGGGAGGACTCGGTACAATGGGCTTCGGGCTTCCGGCAGCTATCGGCGCGCATATTGCAAAACCGGATAATTTAATCCTGAATATCACGGGTGACGGCTCTTTTCAGATGAATTTGCAGGAGCTTGCAACTTGCAGGGAGCATCAAATTCCCGTAAAAATTATTATAATGAACAACAGTTATCTCGGCATGGTAAGGGAGCTTCAGGAAAAAATTTACAAAACGCGGTATCAGGTTGAGATGATTAACCCTGATTTTACAAAAATTGCGGAAGCTTATGATTTATTTGCTATCCGAGTTAAAGAGAAAGATGAATTAATTCCGGCATTAGAAAAAGCAATTAATTATCCGGGGACTGCAATTGTTGATATAGTAATTGATTCGTTTGAGAATATATAAGTTTGTAAAAAAGGCGGTCGGAATCAATTTGATTCCGACCGCCTGATTAAATATTTTTTAAAATTATTCAACTTCGATTGCAGAAACAGGGCAAGCGTTAGCTGCTTCTTTAACGCATTCTTCGTTTCCTGCAATGCCTGCAGGAGTTACTTCTGCTCTATCTTCTACGTGAAAAACCGCGTCGCAGATTGATTCGCAAGCGCCGCATCCGATACATGAATCATTAATTGTTACGTTCATTTGTTTTCTCCTTTTTTATTAAATCAGTTGAGGAGTTTAGAAGTTTAGGAGTTGGAAAGAAGTTATATTTCTTTTAAACTTCTAAACCCATCTCCTTCTAAACTTACTTAATTATACACTCAAATCCGAAAAATTAAAATAACCAACCGGATACCCTCTCTGCTATTGAATCAAAGCCGGTTGAGATTCCGAGATTTTTCGGCTCGATTGACGGCGAGTAATAAAGTACCGGAACCTGCTCCCTTGTGTGGTCTGTACCCGGAACAGTAGGGTCGCAGCCATGGTCTGCAGTTATTATCAAAAGGTCATCCTTACCGATTAGCGGCAGAATTTTTGTCAAATACCTGTCGATTTCTTCAATCGCTTCTCCGTAACCTTTAGCGTTGTTTCTATGACCGAAAAGCATATCAGTGTCTACAAGGTTTGTAAAAATTATTTCTCTGTCATTATCGGTAATATTTACACCCTGATACTTAATGCCATCCAAATCAAGACTACCGTCCAGCGCTTTTATTGTTAATTCCAGCCCTTCTTTGTTTGAACCCGTATGGATAGCGTGAGTTATGCCTGCTTTTGAAAAAATATCTTCAATTTTTCCGATACCGATAACTTTTGCGCCGGCTTTTTTAACTTTGTCCAGCACTGTATCCTTTGGAGGCGCCATGGAATAATCCCTTCTATCCTTGGAAATCCTTGTCGGCTTACCGTCAATAACTTTGTAAGGACGTGCAATAACCCTTGCAACATTATATCTGCCCTCGTCAAGAATTCTTCTTGCAATTTTGCACCAGTTATATAAAGTTTCTAATGGTATCATATCCGTATCAAGAGCTATCTGAAATACACTGTCAGCTGAAGTATAAACAATCGGATATTTTGTTCTGTGATGTTCATCGTTTAATTTTTCTATAATTGCGGTTCCGCTTGCCGGAATATTTGCCAGAACACCGCCGCATCCGGTCTCTTCAATAAATCGGTCAACAAGTTCTTTCGGAAAACCGTGAGGAAAAGTTGCAAACGGTTTTTCCGACACAAGCCCCGCAATTTCCCAGTGACCGGTTGTCGTGTCTTTGCCTTTGGATTTTTCTCTTAAAGTTCCGTATTGCGCTATCGGGCTTTCAGTCTTATTAATCCCTTTAAAATCCTGAATATTTCCAAGCCCCATTTTTTCAAGGTTAGGAAGATTAAGCCCGCCGTTAAATTCACACACATTTTTTAATGTGTTGCATTCTTTTATATCGCCAAATTCTTCGCAATCCGGCATGGCGCCGATTCCCATGGAATCTATTACAATAATCACTGCCCTTTTTTTCATAACATTCCTCCTAAACTGATTAAATTATAACATAATTATGATGTGAAGGGGGAGTGGGCAGTGAGCAAGTGATCAGGTGATCAAGAGGGGGGCTGGTGACTAAGTGATTAAGTGACTGAGGAAATAAAAATAGTAGTGTGGAGCTTGCTCCACAAGAGAACTGTAAATCAGGTTTTACCTGACAATAACTTTTGGTGGGAACGCTGACGCTTTTCCCACCCTACGCCGACTTGCACAATGGTTGTGGAGCAAGCTCCACACTACTACATCGACTAGCATATAACAATTTCTAACAGCGGCGAAGCCCTCCCGAGCGTTTTTAGCGAGGGGCAACGAGCGGGCTTTGCCCGCAACAGCCGTTTAATCCTATGCTCGAAGAGCATTCATAACAACAAGGTTTCTTCTTTTTTGCTTCGTTTTTTCTTCTTTGAAAAACAAAGAAGAAAAAATGAAGATATATAAAATAGAATAGTAGGTTGGGCATACTTGCCCAACATTAACTAAATGGATTGCCACGGCGCTCACGCGCCTCGCAATGACGCTCTACTGGTTGTATTGACTACCAGCCCAATACATTTACCCCCGAAATGACGCCCGATTTGTAGTCCCACTTACTAACCTAATTCATTTACCCCAGCAATGACGGCAAGTTTGCCGGCTCACTTCCAAGTTTGCAGTCAGTAGTGTGGAGAGTCCGATATTAACTCTTTTAAAACTACCAGAAGGCTTTCGGCATAAGGCGTCTATATAACCAGATTTCTGTATTGTCATAAGTTAAATCAAAATCCGGTGCGAGTTTTTCATCGACTCCGATTGCGCGAATTGGCAGATTAATTTTTGAACAGGCTTCTTTTAATTTATGATACCCGTTTATTACATCCTCTTTTGTGGTTTCGTCACCCAGATGCGTATTTGAAATTGCGCCGGTAAAATTGTATTGCCCGTTCGTACCGCGTGCAAAATCTACATATTCAATAATATTTTCAACGGTTGAGGTCTCAAATTTAGCTGTATTAACGACAAGATAGATTTGAAGATTTTTTTCTTCCCTGATACCGGTTAAAATATCAAGAATATCAAGACCTCCGGCGCCGTAGCCGACATCAATTATAATATCTCCCTCCTCTGAAAGACAGTTAACCTGTGCGGGGGTAACGTAGCTGGCGGCTTCACCGAGCCCGAAGTTATCCGGCTGGGTTATGACATTTATTCCTGTTTCGCGTAAATCCTTTGCAATCGGGCGCAGGGTGTAAGCCGGCTCAACCGTATCTAAATCAACGAGTGTAACGGGCTTGTTTATTTTCGCAAACTGTCCGGCGCGGTTTATTGAAGTTTCTGATTTCCCGCTTGCGTAAGCCCCTGCATATACTTCTACAACTCTCATTTCTGTTTCTCCATTCTATTTTATTTTATAACATAATTAGCCGGTTTTGACATTAAGAAATTAAATCCTCTTGTTTACTTATTCCATTTTTACGGAATGCATTTTAGAATAATTTTATGGAAAAAATTTTGGAGATAAGATATCTAAATCTGTTTTTTGATAAATATCAGGCTTTGTATGATGTAAATTTGATCCTTAAGCGCGGAACAATGCATGCACTGGTCGGTGAATCGGGCTGCGGGAAAAGTATGACTGCAATGTCCGTGATGAGACTGCTTCCTAAAAGCGCGGTTATAAAAAGCGGAAGTGTATATTTTCGAGGAGAAAATCTGCTTGGATATAAAGAACGCCAGATGAGAGAATTAAGAGGAAATAAAATAGCTTTAATTCCGCAGGACCCAATGACATCGCTGAATCCTCTGTATACTGTCGGTAATCAGCTTATAGAATCAATCAGGGCACACAGTAATGTGTCCGAACGTCAGGCGCTTCGCAAAGCCAAAGAAGTTATGAAACTCGTGAGCATTCCTGACATTGATGAAAAATTAAACTATTATCCGCATGAATTTTCAGGAGGAATGAAGCAGAGGATTATTATAGCAATGGCGCTTGCCTGTCAGGCAGAACTTATTATTGCCGATGAGCCGACAACGGCGCTTGATGTAACAATTCAAAAACAAATCATGGATTTGCTGGACGAAATTAAGAGGGAATATGGCACCACTATACTATTGATTTCACACGATTTAGCTCTTGTAAGTAACTATGCCGATACTGTTTCTGTTATGTATTCAGGGCATATTGTAGAAGAAGCTCCGGCGAGAGTATTTTTTAAAAATCCTCTTCATCCGTATTCTGTTGCTTTGCTAAACTCGCTGCCAACAAGAAATCCGGCTTTAAAACTCCGGACAATAGAAGGTTCACCTCCTGATATTCAGGAAGAAATTTCCGGATGCAAGTTCCATCCGAGATGCGATATCTGTAATCCGGATGTTTGTGAGATAGAATCACCAACGCTTACAAAACGCACTTCAAACCATTTTTCTGCCTGCTGGGTAAAATAAAACAGGGAAATTTTATCTCAGGATTTTCTTAAAACAATGGCGCAATTTGTTCCGCCAAAACCGAAGGATGTGCAGAGGCAGGTTTTTACCGGTTTTTTAAGAAGAGTTTTATCGGCAAGTTTGATTTGAGGTAATTTTTTGTCATACTCTCCGTCGTATATGTGGGGATAGATTTTGTATCCGCCGTTTTCAATAAGTTTGCAGCAAAGCGCGATTTCAATACTTGCGGCAGCGCCCAGGCAGTGACCGGTAAGCGGTTTGGTAGAGCTTGCCGGAACATTGTCTCTAAAAACATTGTAAACTGCTCTTGCTTCCATTAAATCGTTTGCAACAGTTCCTGTTCCGTGCAAGTTTATGTAATCAATTTCTTCCGGAGGTATTTCCCCGAGAGCAAGTCTTATTGCTCTTTCCGGCTCTATTGCCTCCGGATCCGGCGTTGTGGAATGATAGGAATCGGTTGTTTCGCCGATTCCGGCAACTTCAATTCCTTCTCCGTCTTTTTTTAGAACAAAAGCGGCAGCACCTTCTCCGATATTTATCCCTTTCCGGTTTTTACTAAACGGATTAGAAGGAATACTGTTTAAAACTTCAAGCGCATGAAATCCGTATACCGGAACTTTCGAGATTGAATCACATCCGGCTGCTATTACCGTTTCGCAAATTCCGGCATTGAGAAGTTCGCGGGCAATTGTAAAAGCTTTTATGCCTGATGAACAAGCGGTTGAAGCGGATGTATAAAAGTTTTTAAACCCGTGGTTTTTGTACAGAAATTCCGCAGGATTTCCGATTTGATAATGCTTCGGATTCCCGCTTATTTCATATTCATCAACTCCGGAATTAGAGGTTGCCGTGACAATTGCGGTTCTTTCTTTGTCAAATTTATCAATATTTAACGGCTCCAGTGCCTTCAGAAGAAGCCGGTTGCATCTGAGATTATAATCTCTCTCTTGAATTTCAGGCAGCGGAAAATCAACAACACCAAGCCGCGCAAAATCTCTTTGCTCAAACTTTCCGGCAATTCCTTCTACGGCTTTAGCAAAGACCTTATTAATATCAGACCCCAGATTACATATTGCATTGTATTTAATAATCTTCATTTATTGTATAATTTTAGCATGAAAAATTCTTTTTATATAAAAAATTTTTGCTGTATAAAAGACGGAAATGAGCCGGATGTTTCATTCGTACCGTCGCTTGTACGCAGAAAATTAAGTCTTCCAGATAAAACAGTTCTGGCGCTTACCGACAAAATGTTTAATGAAAATATTGAAGAAATTGTATTTTCTTCCGAATACGGAGAGTTTAAGAGGCTCGATACAATAATAAGCCAGTACCAAACTGCCGGAGAGGTTTCGCCGGCACAGTTTTCCGCCTCTGTGCATAACTATCCCGTAAGCTTTTTTACACTGTACAGGAAACTCAATATTCCTTATCATGCAATATCTTCGGGAGAAAATTCTCTTTCTGCCGGTCTTATTAAATCAATGATATCTGAAAAAGAGGCGCTGTTTACCTATGCGGATGTCAAAAACGGGATTGAGGGAGTTTCGTGTGTAATTTCTCCGGAGTCCGGACTTTTCAAGGTTGAATATACGGGTATTCCGTCTCAAAATGCGGGATTTAACGGCTTTATTGAATTTCTAGAAGAAAAAAGAGATTGCTATTCGTCCGCTTTCGGGATATTTAAAAGGGTTCTTGACTGATAAGTTTATTAGCCCTAAAGTGTAGTTAAAAAGGAGGTAATATTATGTTTCAGGTTTATATTGACAAGCCTTCATATTTTGAAGCTGAAATGGCAGGAGAATTTAAGGATTTAGAAAGTGCCGAAGCTTTTGCGGAAAAAGAAAAAGCTTTCGACAGTGAAGCTACTTATGAAATCAAAGAGACAAACGGCTGTGTGAATAGTTACGGCGAATTAATCGCAACAGTTGTAAAGCGCGGGTAGATGTTTTGCCGGTGAATGGCGAACCGGAATGCAGAATCGAAAGCAGGATATGGTTTACCGCATCCTGCTTTTTTCTCCGCTCATTGTACAACTGTCCAAAATAATCTTATAAACGAAAGCCTTATACTACCACATATCCTTGCTTGCGTTATATTTAATGATATCTGGATATAAAAACAGACCCTTCACCCGAATTTCTAAGTTTAGCTTAAGTTCAACGTGAAATTCTTCCCTGTCCTGGATTTACTCCTCGCTTACGGAATTTCGCCATCGGAGCAAAGCTCATGCAGGCTCAATCAGTTCGCTATCCGGAGGGGCGGCTGTATTGGCTGTTTCACCCGCTCCGTCAGCAAATCCACTCTCCCGCAAGGGGAACATTACACTTAGCGTTCAGCCTACCCTCCCCTTGTGGGAGGGTCGAAATCTTTGATTTCGGGGAGGGGTTTTATACAGATATTACGTCTGTAATTTTAACGCCTAAGATTATCATGGACAGTTGTGTCGCTTATTGCGGGGAGGAAGCTGCCGTGCTTGAGCAGCGGGCGAAAGTTACGGATGCGGGTACGGGGTTTTGTTCAATATTGTTTCAACCGGTTTCTGTCAGTCTGTGTTTAATCTGCAAGGTTTTATCTTATTCGGCGGAATTCGCTTGTATATGTCCGGCTCTCTGTGTAAATAATTTTATTTATTTTTATGCTAAAATCTGTATAACAGTTTATTAAAAGCGGGGTTGTGATATGAATAAATGGTTGAAAATTACGGGTTACGTGTTTTTAGGTATTGTTGTACTGATTTATCTTTGTTTTTTGTTTGTTCTTCCAAATGTAATTAAAATCGAGAATTATAAAGCTGACATCCAGAAACTCGTTGAAGAGCAGGCAAAGCTGAAACTTGATTTTTATAACGCAAAAGTTGTTACAACGCCGCTTTTGGGTATCGGATTTAAAGCGGACGATATAAGCGTAAGACTTCCGGATGATTCAACATTATTTTCGGCAGACAAAATTCAGGCAAGGGTTGCGCTCCCGAGTATTTTGCTTCTTACCGCAAAAGTCTCCTGTCTGGAAGTCGAATCCCCGTTTATTAATCTTGAAATTATAAACGATGAAAACTTCAAGATTGTAAAACTCATAGAACAAAAGCTGAATGCCGGAAAAGAACGGAAGCTTGAAGTTGAAGGTCAGACTTCCAAGCTTGATGACGGCAAATTTAAATTTAATCCGGCCTGGATAAGAATAAAAGTTCCTAATGTAAAACTTTACAACTACAGGATTCTTGTTAATGATTTAAAATCCAAACATTTCTTAAACCTCAGAGGGGAAGAATTAACTTTCGGATACTTTAACGGTAAAACCGCAAAACTCAAGACTTATGCGGAATTATACAGTGATGAAAACAAAAATATTACTGCAAATATTGATATAAATACCTTTTTGCCAAAATTCGGAACAAAGCTTGATAAAGAGGACGATCCGGCAGAAAGAATCGATATTGCTTTTGTAAACCCTGTTACAATGTACAGAAATTATGATTTGAAAGCAAATCTGGACACAAAATTAAGGGTCAGAAACCACAAAAACAAATTATCTTCTTACGGATATTTTAATATCGACAACATAACTTTGAAAATTTCACACCTTGTTCTGCCTGAAAGTTATCTTAAAGCTAAAACTTTCGGAACACAGGTTAGTCTGGATACAAATATTTATCCGGTCAAAGACCAGTATATCCAATTGCTCGGCAGTTTGAACTATGGCAGCCGTCCGAGAATGGATATGAGAATAAAAACCGGCACAATAAAATTTGAAGGTATGGTAATACTTGCAAAAGCTGTTCTGGATTCACTTTCAGTAAGAAACGAACTTGCGCAAATCAAGGCGGAAGGGCATTTGAATGCTGATTGCTACATCAAAACCAACTTCAAAAAATGGAATTCCGAAGGCTCTGTTGTGATTAAAGACGGCGGCGTGAGCGTGAGAAACCTCGGCAAAGTCTTATCAGGCGGGAATATTGACATCAAACTCAATGACAATATTCTTGATATAAGAAATTCGAGCATTTTAATCGGAAATGCGCCTTTATATATTGACGGCAAAATTGACGAAAAATCCGTTGCGGATATTAAAATTAAAGCTGATAAAATCCCGCTTCCGGCTCTGTTTAACGCATTTGCGCCGGAAAATTTGAGAAAAACATACAATTTCAAATCCGGACTTGCCTCTCTTGATTTAGGCTTGAGCGGGAAATTAAAAGAAGCGGTTTCCGGCGTAAGGTTTGCTCTGAGTAATTTGAATATCTCTGATAAGAACATTAACATAACAAACGGACAGTTATCCGGCGAGTTTTTTGTTAACTCAAAAGAACAGACAGGAAAAATCAATAATAAAAACCTGAATTTATCATTCCCTAAAACCGGCTCCGGGATTGCAATTCCGGAGTTGAAAATTGAAGTTGCTGACAACAACATTAATATCAAAGAAAATTCGATTCTTTTAAATGACAAAACAAATCTTAAATACAGCGGCGGAATTGTTGATTACCGGAATCTTGACTCAATAAACTTCTTGTTGCAGGGAAATGTTGATACAAACGATTTAATTAAACTAATCGGAAAAGAGTTTAAACCTTTTATACATTCAAAAGGCTCAATTCCGGTAAAATTAACCGTTGAGGGAGATAAATTAAAACAGACGCTCTTTTTGCAAGCGCTTTGTGACAAAGAAAACTTTATCACACCTGTTGATTTCGGAAGTATTGCGGGGCAAAATATAGCTTTGCAGAGTGTAATTGACTTTAAGCCTAACAGAATAAAAATTAAGAAAACCGGTATATTTAAACGCATAGTAAGCGTTGACGAAAAAGGAAACGAAGTTGTTAACCTGACGGAAGTTCTCGGAATTGACGGTACGGTTGAAAAAGACAGAATTAATTTAATCAAAATCACAATTCCTGAAACTCTCAAAGGCAAGATTTATGCATTTCCTGAATCAGCGTTCGAGTTGAAAGGCAGAGCCTATGTCTTGGGAGAACTTGCAGCCCCGAGAATGCGCGGCGGGTTTGATGTTGCAAACCTTTCAATTCCGGAGCTTATGCTTTTGCTAAGAGATGCTAATCTGGATTTTAAAGGACATAGCGCTGATTTTGTAATCAAAGATTTAATCCTCAACGAATCCGACATTCAGGTTAATTCAAAAATCAGCCTGCTTCCGTCAAAAGTTTTGAATATATTAAATCTTGACGTAAAATCCGGATACTTTAATCTTGACAAGCTTATGAAAGTTAGCGAAAAAGCCATGGCTTATGTCCCGAAAAGTAATTCAAAGCCTTCAAATTCAGAGCCTGCTGATATTCCGGTTGAAATAAAAGACGGAAACATTGATTTTGCACGAATTATTACAGGCAAAATTGATATTAAAAATACGACTTCCAAAATTGCTTTAGCAAATAATGTATTTTATATAAGAAACCTTAAGACAAATGTCTTTAACGGCAGAGTAAGAGGAAATATTTCCGTAAACCTGATTTCAATGCTTTTGAATATTGCGGTTGAGGGTAACGGGGTTGATGTCAAAAAAGCACTTCTGGACGCTTGCGGCATGAAAGATACTTTATCGGGAACAGCCTCCTTTGATACAGATATTTCATTAAAGGGAGCAACTTTTGAAGAGCAGGTAAAAAGTTTGAGAGGACGTGTTAACTTTAAAGTTAAAGACGGGCAGTTCGGACCTTTCGGCAAACTTGAAAATCTTATTATTGCGGAAAACATAAGAGAATCCCAGCTTTTCCAGACAGCGCTCGGCGGAATTATAAGCGGACTTACAACCATTGATACAACGCACTTCTCGGAATTAAAAGGAACGTTGAGTTTTAATGACGGAGTTTGTAATATTAATCCGATAACGTCTCTGGGTGATATTTTGAGCCTGTATATTTCCGGCGACTTTGATATATTGAGAAATTATGCGGATATGAGCGTGAGAGCAAGAATGGCATCTTTAGTTTCTAATCTCTTAGGACCGCTCGGTGCAATCAACCCGGCTAATCTGCTCAACAGCGCTGCAAGCTTGAATATTGTAACCGCAAAAGCGTTCTCTATCTTTTGTGTAATGCTTCCTGAAGAAGAAATTAATGCAATTCCGAGTTTTGCAAACAAATACGTGGATAATGCAGCAACCAAATTCCAGCTTGTAGTCAGAGGAGATGCTGCAAAACCGCTTACACTCGTAAAATCGTTCAAGTGGCTTGCAACAGAAAGTGAATATGAAGAAGCGGTTGAATACGTAAATTCAATTCCTGAGCCGGTTGAAGGCAGCGAAGCAACAACAATTGAGGAAGTTGTTCAGGAAGTTGAGGCTGAGAAGAAAACTTTCAGGTATAAGATTAAAAACTTATTTAAAAAAGAAGAAGCCGGCAACGGGGACGATAATTAGTTTAATGGTGAAGAATCTCTTTAACATTAAAAAGGTATACCTGATTCTTTTCCCAATTGAACATCAGCGCGCGTTCCCTCTCCAACGGGGAGGGCTAGGGAGGGGGTAAATCTGACACAGGTTAAAGGGATTCATCGGGTTTCCGCCCTCTGAATGACGGCACTTCGGTAAGCAAACCTGCAATTTTGCCGTCATTTTCGGAGGTAAATGTATTGGCTTGGTATGTAAAACTGCCGGTGTGACGTCATTGCTGTACATGTCACTTGGCTACAAAAAAGATATATTTCTCCTCCGTAATGACGTAACGGGTATGCTTAAAAAAAGCCGGGGCTGACG
>CALUVI010000026.1 GCA_944324185.1 Candidatus Gastranaerophilales bacterium
GAAATTCTTCCCGTCTTGGATTATTCGGGGTGTCGGAAAGTTCACAGCTTCCCTCCACCTTACGGGCTAGGCAAAGCCGTCGCCCTACCGAAAATCCGCTCTCCCCAAAAGGGAGAGGGTTAGGGAGAGGGGCTGGAAATAATCAAACCAATACTTCTTTTTCGTTTTTATAAGTTACATATCCCAAAGGCGCAGCAGGCGGTTTGCGCAAATTCTTTGCCCGCGTATATATAACTCCGACTTTCGATGGTTGAGTTGCCGACGAATACTCTCTTGCAAGTTTGCAGCACTCAAACAAAACCTCTTCGTCAGGTTCTGTATTCTGAACTTTTAAAAGGACGTGTGATCCTGCACAAAGCCTTGTATGAAACCAGTAATCGTTATCTTTCGCGAGTTTAGATACTATATAATCGTTCTGTTTATTGTTTCTGCCTACATAAACATCAAAATCTTTAATCTTAATTTTCATTAAAGCCGCTTCATCCGGCTTTTTCGGCTTAACTTTCTCAGGCTCAAGTTCAGACGATATTTCCTCAAAATCCGTCATGCTCTTAGCTTCTTCAATGCTGTATAGAATATTCTCCAGATAAGCTTTTTCTATCTCTAAGTTATTCAGCATCTCTTCCGATTTTTCTTTTGTGGTTTTCGATTTTGAATAAAGTTTGAAATACCTTTGCGCATTTTCATTAAGCGTTTTTGTACTGTCAAGTTCTATCGTTATATTCCGGTTATTAATGTAGTCAAAAACTTCAATTTGAGATTGATAATCGCATTTTTGATAGAGATTTGCAGTTAAAAGTTCGCCATACAGTTTGTATTTTTCAGTATTATCGCGTTTTTTAAGAAGAGATTCTATTTTGCTGACAGAATTTTTAACTTTCTTTAGCTTAGGCAGAACAATTGCACTAAGTCTGGCTCTTTCATTTTTTATGTTCACCCCTCCCTGAATCTCTGTAAAATAATTGTCTATAAGTTCATTGACGGCTTCGAGATTGCTTAATTGCTCTTCTGTCTGACTTTTACCACATTTACCCTCTTTACCCCTCCTCGAAATCAGAGATTTCGGTCCTCCCGCAAGGGGTGGACAAGGGTTTGTCGGAGGGTAAATGTATTTCAAACCGCCCTGCAGCTCTCTGTATCGGCTCTTTTCCGCCCCGACATTGTGAGCGCAGCCGATTATAATTGAAGTTTTTCTGTCATATAAAATGATATTCGAATGCTTCCCCATAAGTTCTATACACAAACAAAGCGAGCGTTCTTGCGACAATTCATCCATTGTTTCAAAATGAAATTCAATAATCCTTTCATTTTCTATTACAACCGCATCTGAAACTTTACACCCCTCAAGGTATTTTCTCAAAAGCATACAAAACATCGGCGGATGCTTGGGAATTTTTAATCCGCGTTTCTCTTCGTTTACCCCTGACATAAAGCAGATATGGTAAGTTTGCGGAGAAATATTAATATAAAGCTTGCGGCTTTCGCCATTATTGCGCATAGAAAAAATAAAATCACGCCTTGTCGGCTGCTGAATTTTCTGAACTCTTGCGCCGATTATGAAATCAATATTTTCCTCAAAAAAGGCTTTTAATGTAATACAGTCAAAATTTATCACCATTGTCTCCTGTAATAATTATTGCTGCCGGAGGATTGGGAGTAATTATAATTCGTATTTCCGTAGTTATTATAAGTCCTGTTTCTGGTTGTATAATTTGACTGCGCCTGCCAGTAAGGGATTTTTCTTGTCCTTTGCTGCTGATATCTGCTTCTTTGATATTGCTGCAGCTGCATTTGTCTGTAAGCAACAGGATTAATAGAAGCCGCGAAAGTTACAGTATTTAAGGATATTAGAAATAATATAATCAAAAAATTTTTCATATACATTATCATTCATCGGGTCATGCCCGTTCAATTTTACGTAACTTGTAATGTTTTTGTTTCTGAAACGATAGCGGGAGGCTCTGCCGGAAGCGTGTTGAAGAAATAAAAACGTTACAAGACCTGCACTATTATACCCCGAGAGCTACAGGATCCGGATGGTCGAGAACCGTACGGACATAGTTATAGTATTCGTTTTTATATCCGTACTTTTCAATCTTTTTCAGTAATTCATCTTTTGTAATAAATCCCTGATTAAAAGCAATTTCTTCCAGACAGGAAATTTTAACGCCTTTATTTAATTCCATTGTCTGAACAAAAAGGCTTGCCTGCAGCATAGAGTCATGGGTTCCGGTATCAAGCCATGCAAAACCGCGTCCGAGAATTTCAACATTCAACTGCCCGAGTTCCAGATATATTTTGTTTAAGTCTGTTATTTCTAATTCCCCGCGCGAAGAAGGTTTAAGAAGTTTTGCAAACTCACAAACACGGTTATCATAGAAATACAGCCCTGTTACTGCATAGTTCGATTTAGGGTTTGCAGGTTTTTCTTCAAGAGAAATTGCCCTGTTATTGCTGTCAAATTCGACAACCCCGAATCTTTCCGGATCTTTTACGGTATATCCGAAAACAGTTGCTCCGATGTTTTTCTTTAAAGCATTTTTCATTATTGTAGAAAATCCCTGACCGTGGAATATATTATCTCCGAGAATTAGGGCAACCTCGTCGTTTGCAATAAAATCTTCGGCAATCAAAAACGCATCAGCAATACCTCTTTGTACGTATTGGATTTTGTACGACAAATTAAGCCCGTACTGAGAGCCGTCGCCCAGTAGTTTTATAAAATTATCATAATCTGACTCGTTTGTGATAATAAGAATATCCTCAATCCCTGCAAGCATTAAGGTTGAGAGCGGATAATAAATCATCGGCTTGTCATATATAGGAAGCAGTATTTTAGATATCGGCTGCGACGCCGGATATAGTCTGGTTCCTGCACCTCCTGCTAAAACGATACCTTTCATTCGACCACCTTTTCTATTATAAATTTCTAAAGTCTGCCATACTTTTTTCTACACACTTAACATCCATCAGGCAATCAGGAGTAATTTGTGCTGCAACGTGTTTGGGCGAATTTATCATAACTACATAAGGAACAAAATGCCCGCTGAATTCGTACATTAATGTCTTACCATATTTTGTGGATGCATCGACCTTTATAAATACAAATTGTCCGTCGTGTTTTCTTACAACTTTATTATAATTTGGTGTGAACATTTTACAGTATTTACACTTAGGAGTGTATAAATATAAAAATACGTTGTGCCCTTTTGCCATTGCATTTTCGACTTCTCCTGCAAACGACGGAAGCATTGTGAACATTAATAAAAACAGTAATAAATACTTTCTAAACATACTAATGATGATAGCATTATAAAAGAGCTTTTTCAATAGGTAAGAACGTATGCCCGCAAATATGTTGACAAAATTTATCCAATCATTAAATTGATTGTATGACTAAAGATTATTATAAAATTTTAGACATACCGGAGTTTAGCACAACAGAAGAAATTAAAAATGCGTACAGAAAACTTGCACGCAAGTGGCATCCTGATGTTGCAGGGAATTCTTCTGATGTAATAGCACGCTTTAAAGAAATTAACGAAGCGTATGAAATTCTCTCTGACAGAATTAAAAAAGCTGATTATGATAAAGCCAGAAAGTTCTATAATTATAGTTCTTATAATACTCAAAAAGAAACAAAATCTTACAATAAAAATACTACAAATCCGAATTTTAAAGAAACGACTCCAAAAGAGGAAAAAAGAAACTCTTTCTGGGAAGATATATTTAAAACGCATAAAGGTGAAGAAATTAAATCCCCTAAAAAAGGCGAAGATATCTATTCTGACGTTGAAATTTCAGTTTTTGAGGCAGTTAATGGGACAACAAAGGTAATAAATATGCTTCAAACTCAAATTTGTCCGAAATGCGGCGGAAGAAAATTCGTAAACGGAACTATTTGCCCTTCCTGTAAAGGTAAAGGCGAAATTTCCGTATATAAAAGATTCAACGTAAAAATTCCTGCCGGAATAAAGAATCTTTCTAAAATAAGACTGGCGGAAGAAGGGGAAAAGGGGAAAAACGGCGGAAGAAACGGGGATTTGTATCTTACAATACATATAAGAGAAACCAAAAATTACAAAACAGAAGGCTTGAATATACTTAAAGATATTCAAATAGCGCCGGAGGTTGCTGTCTTAGGCGGGGAGATTACTGTATCTACTTTAATCGGGAATGTTTCTCTTAAAATTTCACCAAAAACAAGAAACGGACAGAAAATCAGACTTGCCGGATGCGGAATTAAGCAAAATAATAAAGTTGGTGATATGATAGTAACTGTAGAAATTCAGATTCCTCAGGATTTGACGGAAGAAGAATTAGATTTATACAGAAAACTCCGCCAGTTGAAAAACAGAGGAGTTGTATAGGAAAAGGAAAAAATATGGAAGCGGATATAAGAGAGGTGTTTTCATCAATTCAGGGTGAAGGACCTTATGTCGGATACAAACAATTGTTTGTAAGATTTTGCGGATGTAATTTAAAATGCAGATATTGCGATACGGATTTTAACACGGCTCATGCTGCAAAATATTCCGTAAAAGGTTTACTTAAGCTTGTTGAAATGAATCTGGATTGCCATTCAATCTCTCTTACCGGCGGAGAGCCGCTTTTGAACAATGAATTCTTAAAAGAATTTTTGCCTGAATGCAAGCTTCCTGTCTACCTTGAAACAAACGGAACTTTATATAGAGAACTTTCTGAAATCATCGATTATGTAACTTACGTTGCAGCAGACATAAAACTCCCGAGTTGTACAGGATTAAGACCTCTATGGGATTTACACGACAAGTTTTTTAAAATAGCATCTCAAAAAGAGCTTTTTGCTAAAATGGTATTTAACGACAAAATTACAGCCGATGAAATAAAAAAAGCCTGCGAGCTTTGTAAAAAATATGATATTGAACTTATTCTCCAGCCGGAAATGGTTGGTTACAAATCTTCTGTCTCTTCAGTATTTATGGAACAGACTATGGATAAAGTCTTAAATTACCATAAAAGAGTTCGTTTAATACCGCAGGTTCATAAATTTATAGAAGTAAGATAAATAAACTCCATTATCCGGCTTCTTCAATATATGTTTTTAGTCTGTCTACACTCTCAACTTTTCTGAGCTTTTGAATCGCTATGTTTTCAAGTTGTCGTATCCTTTCTTTAGAAAATCCCAGATCATTTCCGATTTGTTCCAATGTTTTCGGTTCTTGATTGTCAATTCCAAACCTGCGTATTAAAATTTCCCGTTCTCTTTCATCCAGACAGTTCAAAAGACGCTTTATATCTTTTTTCCTAAGACTTATCTGTGCATTGTTTTCAGGAGAAGAATATGAAGTATCTTCGACATAATCCTGTATGCATAAGTCATCTGTTACGAATGTATCAAGACTTATTGGTTCTTTTTTTAAGGCACTTTTAACTTCGTTAATTCTTTTGCTGTCCAGACCTGAAAGCTTCGAAATAGTTTCCTCGTCCATCTCCATATTTTCATCATATGATGCAATGCTGCAAGCCTTTTTATACTTTCTGATTTTTTCTAGCATATGAACAGGAATCCTTATAGTCCTTGAATGGTTAGAAATTGCTCTGATAATAGTTTGTTTAATCCACCAGGTTGCGTAAGTGGAAAACTTGAAATTCTTTTTGTAATCAAATTTTTCGGCAGCCTTGATTAATCCCAGAGACCCTTCTTGAACCAGATCCATAAATAAAATTCCCTGCCCGATGTATTTTTTTGCGATACTTACTACAAGTCTCAAATTTGCCTGTATAAGTTCACGTTTTGCTTGCTCTCGCTCGCGGATGGTTCCTTCTTGAATCCTGCGTCCCAGCTCAACTTCCTCGCTTTTTGTCAACATTTTTTTTCGCCCGATTTCTTTCAGATACATTTGCAGAATATCGTCGTTATTAACTATTGTACTGAAAGTTCGCGGAAGGTTTGATTCCATCTCTGTGCTGTCTATATATTCAGCATTATTAAACGCTCTTGTCATCTTTTTCTCCTCTCTCAAGCTGTTCTATATATAGAGACGAAAAAAAATAAAAAAAGTTCCGTTAAAAAAGATAATTTTTTTTTTGACAGAGTTGAATAGACCGGACTTAGTTTATATTAGCAGCTTTTTCCATTAATTTGCGTAGTTTTTTATACTCTTTTCCCCATTTTTGCATAGATTCAATTACTGGTCTGAGAGTGTATCCGATGTCTGTAAGGTAATATTCAACATGAAGCTGTGAACTTTCAATTTCTTCCCTGACAACAAGTCCGTCTTCTTCAAGTTCTTTAAGACAATTCGTCAGAACTTTAGCTGTGCAGCCCAGTTTTTTCTTTAATTCTACAAAGCGCAATTCTTTTTTTAACAATTCTTTTATAATTAAAAGTTTCCATTTTGCGCCAACAAGCTGTAAAACAACACTTACAGGATTAATGGCTAAATCTTTATACTGCACTTTTTATTCTTCCTTTGGTTTATGATCTTCCGGAGAACCCCACAATTGCTGTAATTTATTTTTTATTCCCATCCTGCCGAACCATTTTATAACAAGTCTTTCTTCATACCCCAGTCCTCCGTTAATTTTTGTACAGTCACTGAGAGAAAAAACAGCTTCCGATATAGTAATTCTTACTATAAAATGCGGCTGCTGGTACTTTGAATCATCCATCCATATCCGCATGTTATTATATTTTGCCATGTTAATACTTTTAACGTTGTGAGCGTCAGACTGTTCTTCTATCATAAATTTTTTTAAACTGTCTTCCAAATCTTTGAATGTACTCATTTTCCGCCTTCTTAATTATTCAAACTATGTATAGGTGCAGGAATTCGTCCACCCCGCTTTACGAAATTTTCTGATGAAAGATTGTTAACCTTCATCACCGGCGCTTCTCCTAGAAGTCCGCCGAATACGACTTTATCTCCAGCTCTTTTATTCGGGGCAGGTATAATCCTGACCGCCGTTGTTTTCTTATTAATCATGCCTATAGCCATTTCATCTGCTATCATGCCGGCAATCGTTGACTCCGGGGTATCTCCAGGGATTGCAATCATATCAAGCCCGACTGAGCAAACACAGGTCATTGCTTCTAATTTATCGAAAGTTAAATATCCTTTTGAAGCAGCTTCTATCATTCCGGCGTCTTCGGATACCGGAATAAAAGCGCCTGAAAGCCCGCCGACATAAGAGCTTGCCATAATCCCGCCTTTTTTAACTGCATCGTTAAGCATTGCAAGAGCAGCGGTTGTCCCGTGAGCGCCGGCATGTTCAAGCCCCATTGCCTGAAATATTTGAGCAACACTGTCTCCGACGGCAGGAGTCGGCGCAAGTGAAAGGTCAATTACACCGAAAGGTATTCCTAATCTGTCAGCAAGTTTTCTTCCTACAAGCTCGCCTGTAGTTGTAATTTTATATGCAGTTTGTTTAATTTTATTTGCAAGAACTCCAAAATCCGCATTTTTATCTAAATCACTTATAGCAGCTCTTACAACACCCGGTCCTGAAACGCCTATATTTAAAGCACATTCCGGCTCGCCGTAACCGCAGTATGCTCCTGCCATAAACGGGTTGTCGCTTACGGAGTTACAGAATACTACAAGTTTTGCCGCTCCAAGCCCGTCTTTATCAGCCGTAAGTTCTGCTGATTTTTTAATAGTCTCTGCCATTTTTAAAACAGCATCCATATTGATTCCGGCTTTTGAACTTGCAACATTAACAGATGAACAGAGTCTTTCTGTTGCGCAAAGAGCCTCCGGTATTGCTTCAATAAGTGCAAGATCCCCTTGAGTACATCCTTTTTCTACAAGTGCGGAAAATCCGCCGATAAAATCTATGCCAAGATTTTTTGCACATTCATCAAGCGTACGGGCAATTTTTATGTAATCCTTATGAGTACAGGATTCACCCACAAGTGAAATCGGAGTAACCGCAATTCTTTTGTTTACAATCGGGATAGAATAATCATTTTCTATATCGTTTGCATAATTGACAAGATTTCCCGCATATTTATCAAGTTTGTATTTAATTTTGTCACAAACCTTGTTTACATCTTCTGATAAACAGTCGCGCAGGCTTATTGTAAGCGTTACAGTTCTGATATCAAAATTGTAAAGCTTAATCATATTAATGGTTTCTAGAATTAAACTCTCGTCAAATATTGTCATTATAAAATAAATTATATCACGTATTGTAAAAATTTTAAACATTTATACTCTTTTTTATATATAATAATATTACTCGGAGGTATAAGAATAAATGCTAGTCGTAATGAATAGTCACGCAACCGAAAAAGATATTAAACGCGTTGCATTGTTTATAGAATCAAAAGGCTTTGAAGCCCGTGTGTCACACGGGGAAGCAAGAACAGTTGTTCACGCAATCGGTGTAAAAGATTTTGACCAGAGAGATTTTGAACTTCTTCACGGTGTTGATGAAGTAATCAGACTGTCAACAAACTATAAGCTTGCAGCCCGCGCTTGTCAGGGTAAAGACACGGTTGTGGAAGTTAACGGTGTAAAATTCGGTGATAAATATACAGGGCTTATTGCCGGACCTTGCACGATTGAATCTTACGACCAGATGGATGAAACTGCACAGGAGCTTGCTGAATCTAATGTAAAAATTATAAGAGGCGGGGCGTTTAAGCCGAGAACAAGCCCTTATGCATTCCAGGGATTAGGTGAAGAAGGTTTGAAAATCATAAGAAGCGTTGCCGATAACCACGGTATGGCTGTAACCTCCGAGATTATGGAAAGCTCCCAGCTTGAAATGTTTGAAAAATATGTTGATATTTTGCAGGTTGGCGCAAGAAATATGCAGAATTTTACTCTGCTTAAAGAACTCGGACATGCTCATAAACCTGTAATTTTAAAAAGAGGGCTTTCTTCTACTTATGAAGAATGGCTGATGTCTGCGGAATACATTATGGCAGGCGGAAATAATCAGGTTATCTTGTGTGAAAGAGGTATAAGAACTTTTGAAAAATACACAAGAAATACGCTTGATTTAACTGCAATTCCTGTTATAAAGAAACTCAGCCACCTGCCGATTATTGTAGACCCTTCGCATGCAACCGGCTTGAGAGACAAGGTTGAACCAATGTCAAGGGCAGCAGTTGCAGCTGGATGCGACGGTTTGATTATAGAAGTTCATTATGATCCGGACAGAGCCGTATGTGACGGTGCACAGTCACTTTACCCGTGGCAGTACGATTTATTATATAAACAGATTAAACAAATTGCGCCGATTGTCGGTAAAGAAATTATATAATCTTATCTCCTTTCAGGCTGTAATTTGTGATGGAATTTCCATCAGACTATAGTCTTGGCGGTCTGAAATTTTGCTGCTTTTTACCTTTGCCGCTTTTTATTCCGACTAGAATCCGCTCGCCTTCTCTGATGTTTCCGCTTTTGATTTCCGTGTAAGAATCATCGCTTGCGCCGGTTGTGATGTCAACTCTTGCAATTTTTAAACCGTCTTTGACCCACAAGCCCTGGGTTTTATACTTTTTCCCGCTTGTTTCCGGAGTGAATTTTAGTGCTACATTAGGAACGGTAAGCACATTTTCATTTTGTGCGGTGATTATTGAAACATTAGCGGTCATGCCGGGTTTTAGTTTTAAATCAGAGTTGTCGACGGTTACGATTACGGAATAAGTTACAACATTGGAGACAGTTGTCGGTGAAATTCTGACCTGCGTGACTTTTCCCTGAAAAACACTGTTCGGATACCCGTCGAGCGTGTAAGTTACGTCCTGACCTTCTTTTACTTCTCCGATATCTGCTTCTGAGACGTTAACTTCAATCTGCATTTTCTCTAAGTCCTGCGCGATTGTGAAAAGCTCCGGAGCCTGAAAGCTTGCAGCAACCGGCTGCCCGAGGTCAATTTCACGGGAAATTATCATTCCGCTTACTGGAGCAGTTATTTTTGTGTAATTTAAATTTACAAGAGACTGGTTGTACTGGGCTTTTGTCTGGCTGATTTTAGCTTTTGCAGCATTAACTTGCGCGAGAGCGGATTCATAATCCGCTTCTGCCTGATCAAGTTCTGATTTCGGGATAAAACTTTTTGCATAGAGATTTTTGTACCGTCTTAGAGTCTTGGCACACATTTCAAATGTTGCCTGCCTGTTTGCAAGATCCGCTTCGGCAGAGGCTACATTTGCCGCATTCTGGTCTACTGTTGCCTGAAATGTTCTGGGGTCGATTTCCGCAAGAAGCTGACCTTTTTCGACTTTTGAGTTGAAATCCACATAAATTGCGCTTATAAGACCGGACACGGTTGAACCCACAGAGACGGTGTTTACAGGGTTAATGGTTCCGGAGGCTTCTACTACCTGAGTTATTGTCCGGCGTTTAATTTTCACGGTCTGATATTCTACGCGGTTGTTTTTTATGGTCGATATTACAACAGAGATTACTATAACAGAAAGTATTATTAGCAATACCTGCTTCCGGTTCAGACCTTTTAATTTATTTAAAATTTCCCGAAAATTCATACATTATCCTTTTTGTTTGATTTTTTTATTTCTTTTTTTGCTTTCTTTGCGGCTTTAGCTTCCTGTTTTTCCTGCTTGTGAAGCGTTTTTGAATAATCTTTTATATCTTCAACAGTAAGTGTATTTTCCTGCGGAAGTGCAATTTCTCTCTCCAGAGTTGCACGGGCTACGTTGTAATTATAAACAGCCTGAATATAAGAGCTCTGGGCATTATTGTAATTAACTCTTGCGTCCTGAAGCTGGATATAATCACCCAGACCTACCATATACCTGCCGTCTGCAAGTTCAAGGTTTTCTAAAGTCTGGCGGACGTTGGTTTCCATAAGCGGAATTTGTTTTTCAAGCTGAATCATATCAACGTAAGCGCTCTGGATATCGAAGTACAAATTTTGATTAAGAAGTTCTACTTCTGTTTTTGCAAGGTCTAATTGTGAGTTTGCAATATCGACTTCGTGCTTAACCTGTTTCATATTAAATGTTGTGCTCAAATTTAAGGAAACATTCATTCCGTTATCGTTGTAAAGCCGCGTATTTGCATAGCTGTAACCGACATTTCCGGTAAGGTTCGGAAGATACTGGCGTTTGGTTAACAAAACATATTGCTGCATAGCCTTAACCGAAGCCAGTAAAGCTTTTAAATCAGGGCGGTTTTCTTTTGCAATCTCAACCGACTTTTCAAAAGAATAAGGATATTTAGCAAAAGAGTAATTTTTTAAAACATCACTCTTTTCAGCTTTTACTGCGTATACAGCGTCATTTATATCCTCGGGAAGCTTCAAAAGCCTTTGATAATGGTCAATATGCGTAAGGCTCATCGGAACGTACGGATTATCCAGATTAAATGTTTCGGTGTTCATAATCCTGTATTCCGGAGCGTAAGCCACATACATTGCGTTATTCAGGCTTACGATTGCGTTTTTGTAGGTGTTTTCCGCTCTTACTAACGCTATTTTTGAATCAGAGAGGTTAACTTCTGCATTAACAAGGTCGATTTTTGAGCGGATACCTTCTTCATAATAAGCCAGAGTTCTCTGATAGTTTCTCTCATTAATCTGGACATTGAGTTTTTCAACTTCCATTAAAGAACGGGCTGCAAGAACCGCATAATACTGGAGTTTTACATTAAAAATCGTAGTCAGAACTGTTTCGTCAAAATCAAATTCTGCGGCAATACGGTTAAATTTTTCCATTCTTATGTTTGCGCCGGTTTTCCCGAAGTTCCACAGAAGCTGCGAAAGTGAAGCGTCAAAACCCGGAAGCGTCCTTGACTGGTAGCTTCTGCCATTGCTTCTTTCACCGAAAGACTGGTTATACCCTACTCCGAGTGAAATGGACGGAAAGTAGGCAGATTTTGCAACACCGACTGAGGAAACTGCTATATCGTAGTTAAAAATAGACCTTTTTACGACCGGACTGTTATTAAGCGCAATTTTAATGCAGTCATTTAAAGACAATGCAGAATCTTTCTCTATCTGTATTGCCTGTATTGTCTGAACCGCATATGCCTGTAATCCCGTAGATAACAAAATTACAGCAAGTAATATTTTAAATTTTCTCTTCATCCGCCCTGTTTATTTTCTTTTGAAATTCAATCTCTGTTTACAATATTATATACGATAAATAAAAATAAATGTTCATTTATTTTATAATTTTCTAAAAGAATTATTTATGCGAGATACTCTAAAATAGCGCCTCCTATTTCTTCGTTTGGATCAAAGTTCGCATTTTGCGGTGGATTTATTGAATTTTTTATAAGCATAGAAATTAACGGACCGAATGCATCAGGGATTTTTGTTTTTCTGTAAATCCCGGCAAGATATGTCTGAATATTCGGTGAAGTAGTATTATTATATACCGAAAGTTCCGGATAAAGAGTCTCAATACCCTTTTCTCCTCCATCAAGCATTTTGTTTAAAATATACAAATCCTCAACAACTTCGTCTTCCGAATCAGGATTTTTCAATGATGCTCTTATATTCTCCAGATTTTTTCTTGCAGAAACACGATTTTCATCAAAAAGACAATAATTTCTGTATCGATTTGGATATGATATACTCATAGCGGTATTATATTACAAAAAATAAAAATATTAAAGCGCCTGCAGCAAGTGCCGGAACATAAGGAAGATAGTTTCTGTTTTCAGAATGTTTTAGTCCTTTGAGGATTGAAATTGCAAGTGAAATACCTAAAATCATAAATATTGCGAGCATGTAGTAATTTTGTAGTAGAGCTTGCAGAAAAACAAAAGATAGACCGAACAAGACGCCAAGAATACAGGTGAGTTTATTATTATTTTTATACTGGTTATAGAAAAATACCGGCAGTATGAATGCCATAGAGGCTAAAAGACCCAGAAACAGGACAACAATGATATCCCGTCCGAATATTGCACCTAATGCTCCGGCTACAAATGTATCGGCTTCACCCATGGCTCTTGTCTCAGTGAACAGATAACCGGAACGGGCAATTAATTCAAGAATTAAACCGCCTATTATAATGCCCGTAAGCGAATGTGCAAAACCTATCCAGCCTGCGGAAACTACATTAAATATAATCCCGCTGATACCCATAATTATTGCAATATTACAATCAACAGTTTGCTCTTTTAAATCGGTACCTGTCATAATGATAAGGCAGGATATCCAAAATATAGCAAACAACGTTGTTACGCTGAAACCGAATTTTACAAATACAGCTGCAAAAAGAAGCATTGTCGTAATTTCTACTACGGGATATTGTATACTTATTTTTTCTTTGCAAAAATAGCATTTCCCCCTAAGAAGAATATAAGATAAAACAGGGATATTGTGCCAGAATAAAAGCTTGTTGCCGCATTTAGGACATTTTGACGGGGGAAAAACTATACTTTCACCTGATAAGCTCCTTAGTATGACTACATTGAAAAAACTCCCGAAACAAAGACCTAAAATACAAATCCAGAATAAAAAATAATAAAAACTTTCAACCATTTTCAACCTCGGTTTTATTGTCTGCAATCATCCGGTATAGTAATGTAAAAGCTTTTTTTAACCTTCTGGAAACCTGCATTTGTGTAAGATTAAACTTTGCAGCAATTTCTTTCTGGGATAAATCATTGTAATAATATTCTTTAACAAGAATTTTTGATTCTTCCGGTAATTTTTCAATAACATTTTTAAGTATTATTTTGGTATCTTCCAATTCCCTAAAATCTCTGTAATTGCCTTTTGTGAAAACTTCTTCAAAGCCAAGATTATCCGAATCACAGGTAAAAACATCTTCAATCGAAAGCGCCGGACGCCTTCTGTCAGCCTGAATAGCATAGTCTATTTCTCTGCGGGAAACTTTCAACGCTTCTGCAACATCTTCGTTAGTGAGTTCATTCAATTCTTCTAATGTTAGTGTACTAATAAAGCTGTTAATACGAAATGCGAGTTCTTGAATATGTCTTGGAACTCTTATTGTACTCATTTTATCTCTGAGAAAATGTTTCATCTCACCGATTATGTAATATCCCGCATATATTTTGAAATTGTCATTTAAATCATCGGAATAAGTGTCAATAGCCTTTAAAAGCCCTATAGCGCCGGCTTGAACAAGGTCATCTACCGGGTCGTATGAACGTCTTGCAATAGTCTTTGCAATTCTTTTTATAATAGGAAGCATCTTGGTGACAATTAAAGCTTTTGCTTTAGTTTTTTTATATTTATCGGAAGCTGAGTGGTACTCATTGAGCCACTCGCCAATCTGTTCATACGTTCTCTGTTCGTTATTCTTTGAGTTAATCACAACTCTACCTCAATAATTGCCATGATAGCATAAGGGTAGTGTTTTATCAATTTGATATTATAGGCTTTTATTTAAAAAGAAGAAATTTTGACAGCAATTTTAATTAAGTTTACGTATTTTGTCTTATAGATAAAATATTAAATTAATTATAAAATCCGCTATTAGCATATAAACTGTAGATAAAACGGCCGCTTTTGTAGTGGATTCCCCGACATCCTTTGCGCCGCCTCTTGTTTCATACCCCTGGGTTGCACACACAAGTGCTATCAGAACGCCAAAGATTACTCCTTTTAAAAGGCTTATATAAATATCTTTTGTGCTAAGCCAGAGCCATACAGAAGTTATGTATCTTGCAGGATGAAGGTGAATTGTCGCATGAGAAACTACCAAACCGCCCAGAATCCCGACAAGTTCAGCAATAAGAACGACCATCGGTACAGTAATTGCTGCTGCAAGAAGCCTCGGAGAGAAATAATATCCTACAGGATCGACTTTTAATGTTTTAATCGCATCAACCTGCGAAGTTACCTGCATGTTTGCTATTTCAGCGGAAATTGCCGTTCCTGCTCTTGCGCCTATTGCAAGGGCAACAAAACCGGGAGCAATTTCTCTTATCATAACAACAGCGATTGAGCCGCCGACATAAGCTTCCGCTCCGGACATAAGAAACTGTTTGGAAACCTGTATTGCAATAACTGCAGCTGATACAAAAGCAATAACAAGAGAAATAAGAAGCGAATCATAGCTTATTGCGGCAGCCTGCGCTACAACGTGCTCCCACCTTGAGCGTCCGGTGATTAAATACTTAACGCTCGTATATAAATTCTGCATACATTTTCCGAAAAAACTAATCATATACAGGTGTACACCATTTCTTAAATTTATCGACTTTTCCTTTTACGACATCAAAGTATAATTCCTGAATCTGTTTTGTTACAGATCCGATTTTCCCGTCATTTACCCCTCTGTGGTCAATACTTTCAACATGAACGATTTGCGCTCCGGTTCCGCAGCAGAAAACTTCCTCTGCCGCGTACAGTTCCGTCCTGTCTACAGTTCGTTCTCTAACCGGAATTCCAAGCTCTTGAGCGAGTTCTATTACTGTATTTCTTGTAACACCTACCAGAATATCACTGGTTGTTTCAGGAGTCACAAGGACACCGTTAATTACAAGAAATATATTCATGCCGGAGCCTTCCGTTACCTTGCCTGATTCAGATAAAACTACAGCATCATCAAAACCGGCTTTATGCGCATCCGTCTTAATAAGAGAAGAATTTGCGTAAGCTCCGCCTACCTTAGCTCTCGGAGGAATTGCATTATCAGAAGTTCTTCTCCAGTTTGAAACACAGAGTTTTAAACCTCGTGAATTGTCAAAATAGTCTCCGAATGGTGTTGTAAAAATTAAAAAAGAATCCTCATTGTCAGTAAGCGTCGGAGCAATTGTTTCAGAAGATTTATACAAAGTCGGACGAATGTATACGTCGGTTTTGTACCCGTTTAATTTCAATAAATCTTTTGTAATATTTTCGTACTCTTTAATTGTATATGGACTTTTCATCCACATAACTTTAGCACTCTGCAAAAGCCTTTCATAATGCTCTTTTACTCTGAATGCGTATAATTGATTTTCATCTTTATTATAATAAGCTCTTATCCCTTCAAAAACGGAGGTTCCGTATAAAAAAGCGTGTGTTCTTACCGGCATGAGAGCCTTATCAGCTTCTATATACTCTCCGTTTAGAAAAATATGTTCAACCATTGCTCCTCCTGTTTTTATAATTGTACTACAATAACAGGCAGACTATTAAACTTGTAACATTTTGTAAATGACTGATTCCGTAAAAAAGCAATTTTTTATCTTTTCATGTTTTTATATAAATACAAGTGTGGAGGCATTTTATGTTTGAAGTTAACAACGGTGTAGCTAAAATAGATGGTGCAAAAGGGAAATATGATAACAAAACAAAAGATGATTCCGTAAGGTACGGAAGAAATGCAGTTGAAAACTTGTACACATATATGGAACATCCTCTTGTTACAGATAAAATGACAACGGCTCCCATTCTGGATTTCGGAATAAATCCCGAGGCGGCTCAAAATAATATTGATAAACTTGATAAATTCTTAAAAGAAAATGATGAGTATTTAAAAGCACTTCCGCCTCTTGAATTTGAATACCGTTATATGCCGAAACTTCCAAAAGGTCAGGTTGATAAAAAAGCTGTATTAGGCGCTGCTTACGAGGAAATGGACGGAGTTTACGAGCTTTCGGTTAAAGAATTAGACAGCAGATTTGCACCGGATAACACATTTACGTCAAAAGCTCTGGATATTAATAATGACGGTAAAGTTGATATTGCAGAATACGGTTCAAGCTTTCTGGCTGCCGATATGTTAAGTAAATCCGATACACCTAATCCGGCAAATATTGACGGTACAATCAATAAAAAAGGCTTTGATGCGGTGCTAGCCTACACACAAAAAAGCAAAGCCGAAGCCGCTGCCAAGCTTTATTCAAGTATTTATAACTCGTATAATTTAGCCGACGCAAAGAAAGATTTTAAAGCAGAATAAAAAAGACCGGATTAAAACCGGTCTTTTTTATTTATTAAGCAATTTCTTTTATCCAGCCTTCCGGTGCTTCAATCCTTCCCATCTGAATACCGGTTAAAGTATCATAAAGTTTTTGTGTAATCTCACCCGGCTTTTCCATTCCTGACGGGAAGAGAATTGTTTCATCGTGGTTAACAACCTTTCCTACAGGAGAAAGAACTGCAGCAGTTCCGCAGAGTGCGCATTCTTTAAATTCTTTAACTTCACTGAACGGAATTTCTCTTTCTTCTGTTTTTAAGCCCAAATAATGTTCCGCAACATACATTAAAGAACGTCTTGTAATTGATGGCAGAATTGTTTTGGATTTTGGCGTAACAACCTTATTATCTTTTGTTACAAAAATTATATTAGCCCCGCCGGTTTCTTCAACCTTTGTTCTTGTAGCAGAATCAAGATACATGTTTTCGTTATAGCCTTGATTATGCGTATCTACTATTGCGTGAAGGCTCATTGCATAATTTAAACCTGCTTTAATATGTCCTGTTCCGTGAGGAGCAGCCCTGTCAAAGTCAGGGACTCTTAATGTAATAGGTTTTGCTCCGCCTTTAAAATAAGGTCCTACAGGAGAGGTGAATATTCTGAACTGAAATTCCGTTGCAGGCTTAACTCCCATAACAGGATTTATCCCGAACATATACGGTCTGATGTATAAAGAAGCCCCTGAACCATAAGGAGGAACATAATCTATATTTTTTCTTACTGTTTGAACTACTGCATCAACAAATCTGTCTTCCGGAAAAACTGCCATTTCAAGATAACTGCAGGAATCTGCCATTCTCTTTGCATTAAGATCCGGTCTAAAGCAGACTACTTTTCCGTCAACGGTTCTGTATGCTTTCATTCCTTCAAAGCAGGTTTGAGCGTATTGTAAAACGCATGCACATTCATTCATAACTATGTTTTCATCAGTAGTTAAACAACCTTCGTCCCACTTGCCGTCTTTATAATTTGATACATACCGGTAATCCGTTTTCATGTATCCGAAACCTAAATTAGCCCAATCAATATTTTTTGCTTCCAGTGTTTTCATCATAACCGCTCCTTCTTTAATTTGTCTTAATTATATAACAAAAACAGAGTTAAAGCGCAGTAGTTTACAACCCTCTTGAAAAACAATTTTGCTTGTTATATCATAAATCGTGTTACACATAGTTGCTATAAAGGTGGTGAAAATATAAATGGCAGAAGTTAAAGTTGGCGAAAACGAAAGTATCGAAAGCGCTTTAAGAAGATTTAAGAAAAAAATCCAGAAAGCCGGTATTTTATCAGAAGTCAAAAAACGCGAAAGATACGAAAAGCCAAGCGTTAAAAGAAAACGTAAATCAGAAGCCGCTCGTAAGCGCAAAGTATAAAATAAAAATGTCCCGTCTTGTAGAGGCGGGGCATTTTTCATGAACATATAAACTTTAATATTCTCAACCTCTTGAAAATAAGGTATGTTTATTTTATGATTGATTGTACGGCGACATGGCCAAGTGGTAAGGCAGAAGCCTGCAAAGCTTTTACCCCCGGTTCGAATCCGGGTGTCGCCTTTTTTTATTGGAAATCCGGCTTAATGTCTACAAATTTATCACAAGTCTTGTATGGAAAATATTGAATTAAAACGTTTCTGGGAGCAAGTAAAAGAAGAATTGCTCGGCGCTTTGCCGGAGAATGCTCATCCGTGGATTTATCCGCTGGAAATTTCAGGATACGATAAAGGTGTCCTTACTCTAGTTACGGGACAAATGATGGGGCGCGATATTCTGAGGCGCAACTACTATGATTTAATGAGGGAAGCCCTAAAGCGCGTATCAGGTGATGAGAATTCAAGAGTTGTAATAATTTATGACGAAAATGCAGCAAAGACTTTAAAAAAAGAATCTGAAAAACTTACAAAGAAAATTAATGATAAGTCGTTAAAAGAGCAGGCTTTAGAAAATTTATCCAACATGCAGTCGGCTGCTAATTTGAATCTTAAATACAAGTTTGAAAATTTTGTAGTGGGAGAGAGTAACAAATTTGCATATTCTGCCGCTCTTGCAGTTGCAAAAAATCCTGCAGGTAAATACAATCCGCTTTTTATCTACGGGAATTCCGGGCTGGGTAAAACACACTTAATGCAGGCTATAGGACACTATATTATATTCAATAATCCTAAACTTAAAGTCAAATACACAAAGACAGAGGATTATGTAAATGATTATATTTCAAACAGCAGAAAGACCAATAATAATATAGAAAACATGTCAAAGTTCAACAGAAAATACACAAACATCGATGTTATTTTGATTGATGATATTCAATTTATAGAATCAAAAATAAAATCCATGGAAAATCTGCAGTACACATTTGATAGTTTGTATAATAAAGGGAAGCAGATTGTTATAACCTCAGACAGGGTTCCGAAAGAAATTCCTACGCTTACGGCTGCTCTTTGTTCAAGGTTTGAAATGGGTTTGATGATTGAACTTACGCCGCCTGATATTGAAACGAGATTTGAGATAATAAAAAAAATAGCGGATGATAATGATTTGCAATACGAAGAAGAAGCTTTGATGTATATTGCAAGAAATTTCTCAAATAATGTCCGTGAGCTGGAAGGAGCTTTTACAAAAGTTTGCGCTTACGCTGAAATTACAGAGCAGCCGCTTACTTTAAAGCTTGCATCAGAAGTCTTAAAATGTAAAGAAAGCGATACAGAAATAACTTTTGACAGGATTGCGGGAGTTACTGCAAAATATTTTGATGTTGATATAAATGATATAAAGGGTTCTGCAAGGGGTCAGAAAGTATCTTTTGCACGACATGTTGCAATCTATTTATCAAGAGAAATTACCAATCAAAGTTTTGTAAATATTGCCGAATATTTTAACAAAAAGCATACAACTATGATGTTTGCGCATGAAAAAATAAAAAAAGAAAAGGATACAAATAAAGAAGTTACGGAAGCGCTCAGAGAAATCCGACAGGCGTTGAAACTTTTATAGCCGGACAGGATACTCGTTTTTGTAAAAACTTTATGATAAATAATAAGTGTAGGGGTAAAAAGGGATATGAAATAAAGCTCCTTGACCGCAATGAGGGATAACAAGAATGTTAGACAACATTAAACACTTAATTTCATTAAAATCTGTTGATAAGGATATATCAGAAAATAACTATGAAGCTGCTCTTGACAAGTTGAATTTTCTTGTAAGAGAAGAGTTCAAACCGTCTGAGACATTTTTGAAACGCGGCAGGCTCTGTCATAAGCTGCTTATGTATGAAGATGCATATTCTGATTTTACTTATGTAATAACTCATTGTGTAAAAAAAGAAGATGCGTATTATGAAAGAATGAATTTAAACTTTGAAATGTCTAATTTTTATGAAGCAATATTAGATGCAAATAAAATATTAGAGTGGGATAAGAATAATTTTAATGTAAAGAGAATTAAATTCCTTTCCTATGTTTATTCTTCGCAGGAAGAAGTCGCTAAGAATTATATTTTAAGCCTGTTTGAGTTTAATAAATATAAAACAATTCAGTTTATATTTCAGGAAGTTGCCTTTGCTCTTGCAAGGGATGAACTCGCCAAAGGTCTTAAGCTTTTGTATGTAATAGATATGTTAGATAAAGATAACCCGATTAAACTTTTGAAGGAAGCCGGTATTTATGAGCTTGCAGGAAAAAATGAGAAGAAAGCGGAAATACTTAAACAGTTAGATTCTGTATTTCCTAAATATTTTATTTCACATTTCCGTTTTACTGATATGTATCAGGATAAAGATTTGATGGAAATTTCTTTTCTTCTTGAACTCAAGGTATTTGATAAACAAAATCTTTTTGCATATCCGATGAAAATACTTGAAGGATACAAAAACCATATAGAAGGGCATATAATTGATTCTAAAGAATGTTTTGAAGAGGCAGTAAAAATTAATCCGAGAAAACCGGAGGGGTATGTTCTTCTTGCCCAGACTCTGCAATTAATGTCAGGATATGATAATCCTGATTACATGCAGGATGCTGAAAAGAATTATCAAATAGCAATGAATATATATCAGAAAGAGAATTTGCCGGATAAAGCAGAAGATATGAAGCGCCAGATTAAACATATTCATTCAGGCGCAAATATTTACAGCTATAAGTAGCTATATTGCAGCCATTTTCAGGGGTAAATGTATTTATTTTATCAGGTGAATCTCTGGACGTCATTGCGGGGAATAACCATTCAACCCGATAAAAATGCAGGTCGGGTGAACCCAACAACTGTTTTTGTCTAGCCCTCTCCCCTTGTGGAAGAGGGTGCAGTCGTTCTTGAGCCGAATGGCGAAGGTTACGAATGCTGGTGAGGGGTTGAAACATTTGCAGATTACACACCCTAACATACTTTAGCGGTAGTGTGGAGCTTGCTCCACAAAAGTTATATAAGTAGGCGTAGGTTGCGGTAAATCGAAGATTTACCGCGACAAAAAGATTCCGGTCAGCAGAGATTACCAAAATCTACTTAATTATAATTCTGTAAGAACTGCTGCTACAGTTTCGTCATTTACCCCTTTGTAGTTAATTTTAGCGGAAGTTATAGGCTGCCGGTAGTCGTATTTATTAATAGAACGGGATTCCACAATTACAGACGGAGGTAAGATTGACCATTTGTAAAGAGCGGTTGACATTCTTCTGAAAAATTTGTCTATCCATTCAGTTTTTTGCTCTTTTGAAATCTTATTGTGAGTCTCATAAACAAATGAGGTTTCTAATAAATCCTGATAACCTTCGTTTTTATTCTCAACTCGCCAGATAATTTCATCCAGAAATTCATAAGGCATCAGAGCATCCTCTGCAATAAGCGGTTTTCCTGTCTTAGGGTCGATTGCAAGCTCTGCTCCCGGTTTTTTTAATATTATTGCTTCCGGAATTGCATTTTTTTCTTCCCTGTTTGCATTAAGCCATCTTGCAAAAGCAAACAGTTTTGTCTTAGGAACATCTGCTATCGGCGCAAATCCGCCTGACATATCACCGTTAATGGTTGCATATCCCATATAAAGCTCTGATTTATCAGATGTTGCAATTGGAATACAGGAGGCAAATTCGTTACTTATTCCCCAGAGAAACATAGCTCTTGAGCGGGCTTGTATATTATCCGGTGTAAATGATGGGGTAAATGTTTCACGGTGGTTAGTAAACATTCCACTTTTGGCATCCCAGTATTTTCCCCAGGCTTTTTCTACATCCCCAAATAATTTATTCAAGCATTCCGTAGTTGTATCAATCATCGGTCTTATTGAAGCTTCCGTGAAGTTTATCCCGAGATTTCTTGCTAATTCTTCCGCATCGGACTTGCTTTCCCTGCTTGTAATATGAGACGGCATGGAAATCCCAAAAACATTTTCTTTTCCGATAGCGTCAGCCATAAGAACTGCGCAAACAGTTGAATCCAGACCGCCCGAAAGTCCTAAAACCGCACGCTTAAACCCGCATTTTTTGAAATAATCTCTTATTCCCTGAATAATTGTTTTGTATGTTCTCTCTAAATCAGACTCATACTCAAGCGTGAAAACTTTTTGTTCTGTTAAAGATTTATCAAGCCCTTTGGTAAGGGGGTAAATTTTTCCTATGCCTTTTGAGGGATTTACGATTAAAAACTGCTCTTCAAAAGATTTTGCCCTTGCAATAAGTTCGCCGTTTGGTCCGAACACTCTGCTTGAGCCGTCAAAAGAGCTGTTATCAATTGCGCCGACCTGATTTACGTAAACGATAGGTGTTTTATATTTTTTTGCAATGAACGAGAGCATGTTGTGTTTTAACTGCTCTTTCTTTGCTCTGGTCGGAGATGCAGAACAGTTTATAAATATTTCAGGGTTTTCTTTATATAGTTCTTCTATCGGATCCTTTTCGTATAAATGTTTTTCAAAAAATTCTTTATTGTTCCAGCAGTCCTCGCATATTGAGATTCCGTATTTTTCATATACTTTCGGAGAGTCTTTAATACTGTCTTTATCAAAACACCCGAGAGTTTCTGCAGGCTGAACTCCTACAACCGGAGACGGCTCTATGTATCGGTAGTCATTGAATTCAGAATAATTAGGAAGCAGGGATTTTCTTACAATTCCTTGTATTTTCCCGTTTTTCAGTATAGCAACGGAGTTAAAATACTTCTTGCCTTCCGCATCTTTTTTTCTCGGCTCTACAAAACCGACTAAAGCTGTAGTTCCGCTTGTAATCTTTGCAAGCCCTTTGAGCCATTTAATATTCTCGTCTACAATAACCGGATGTCTGTCTATTGTATCTTCAATAGGATACCCCATAAGCGCAAGTTCAGGAAAAACAACCATTTCAAGCCCAATTTTAGCGGCATATTTAATGTATTTTGCAATCTTTTTTGCGTTATATTCAATATTACCCGCAATCGGGTTAATCTGCGCCATCCCGATATACCCGCCTTCTGACACAATATTTTTAATCCCATCAATAATATTTTCAGGGATTTCTTCTCCGTGAGAAAATCTCTTATCTGCTATTTCGGATAGTTCGTACAAATTCATTCTTAAAACCTCTCGGTTTTATTATACCTTGCGGAAAATTCTATTGCAAAGTTATTGTCGGGTTAGTATAATCAGAGATTAACTCTTTTTATTAAGTTATGTAAATATAAAAAATAAAATAAGCAATTTCAAAGCTTCATAAGCTTTAACAAAACTAAGGAAGTGTATTATGATTAAAACCCGATTTTCAAAAGCAATACTGCCGCTGGCATTCACTACAGCTATTTCCGGCGGAATGCTCGTTAAAACAACAGTTGATAATAACAAGAATGAAATCAAAACAGAACAGAGGGCTAAAACAAACCCAATAGAAAATCCTGCAGTTTTAGGAACAATATTTACTTTAGGGCTTTTCGGGACAGCCGGTGCTGCTGCGTTAGGCAGGGCTGTTGATTTACGGTATAAAACTTCGCACGAAAAAATTGAAGATATATTTAATTTTGCAACCCTTAATAATTCCGATTATCAGGAAGCTTTTGAGGAGGTTTGCAAGGAACTTGATAAAAAAGGCGAAGTATACGATAAGGAAGAGTTAAAAAAACTTTATACTCCAAAGTCAAAGGAAGAAATTCTAAATCTTATTGATATGAATAAAGCCCACTTGAGACGGGTTACTGAAAATTGCAATCAGGACAAAAGGGCTGCAATTGAACTAAATTATTTAATCGAAGAAATTAAAAGTGCAGTAAAATACGGTTATGAAATAAAAAGTGATGATATAAAATATCAAATGTTATACAGATTTGACAAGGCAACCCTGCCGGAAAAAGAATGGACAAAGAAAGAAAAGCAATACAAAGCCGACCATCCGGAAATCGACTTTGACAAACAAATAGGTGTACCATTAGAAAAGAAATGGCAGCATTATGCAAAAGCTGCATTAGTCAAAACCTTTGAATGTAAGGAAATTACAATTGAAAACCCGGAAGATTTTATAAAACTGATTAATGAAATCAAAGAACGTATAGAGGCTGAACCGGAAATACTCAATCAATATGACAGGAAAGAATGTCTTGACAGAATTAACCGTGCTGAAGGTTTACTAGAAGCCTTCGGCAAATTTCCGCAGGGGTTATGGCAGGAAATCCTTAATATTTATATAGTTAACCAGCGCTCTTATTAAGAATAGCATCCACAACTTCTCTAAAAGCACCTTCTCCGCCTCTTGCAGTTGTGATTTGAATGCCTTTTATATTTTTAATCTTATCTACAGCATCAGGAACAGTTATTGCATGTTTTGCGTAACACAAAGAGTCATAGTCGTTTATATCATCTCCTATGTAAACAAACTCTTTCTCGCTAAGCCCGTATCTTTCGACAATTGATTTTAAAACATCAATTTTTATTCTAATCCCCTGATGCACTTCTTCTACATTAAATTTGTTTGCAATAAGCTCTATTGCGGAATTCTTTTCTCCAGATATTATTCCGATTCTGTACCCGTTTTTCCTCAGAATAGAAAACGCCATGACATCTTTAAAATTAAGCTTGCGCGTCATCTCTCCTTTAGAATCTATATACACGCAATTGTCGGTCACAATCCCGTCAAAATCGGTTATAACGAATTTTATGCTATCCGGCAGAATAATTGTCATTTTATTTAACTCTTCTAAGCTTATCTATAATCGGGAGTTCTCTAGGGTACACAACTTTTTCGCCGTCTCCGAGAAGAACGGGAGTCTGCCTTACATCTCTTACAAGATGATAAAGCCCTGCCATTTCAAGGCTGGCTGCCTGATCTGAGCCCCAGTTTGTTCTGTCAGTTGTAATATGCCTTTCAACAGAATTTGCCCCGAGTGCAACCGCTAAAACAGAAGGCGTTACTCCTCTTTCGTGTCCTGAATACCCGATAGGGCACGAGAACTCTTTTCTGAATGTTTCAATAACTCGTAAATTTGTTTCATCGGCATTTGAAGGATAAGTTGAAGTGCAGTGATACAATATCAAATCATCTTCCCCTAAAACTGAAACAGCATGTCTTATTTGTTCCATTGTACTCATGCCGGTGGAAAGCAAAACAGGTTTACCTTTTGACCTTGTATATTTTAATAGATTATCATCAGTCAATGAAGCGGACGCAATTTTATAGCAAGGGACATCAAAATCTTCCACAAAATCAACTGCCTGTTCATCCCAGCAAGACGCAAACCACATAATTCCGTGCTGTCTGCAATAATCGTCTATCTCTCTGTATTCTTCCTCTCCAAACTCCAGACCGCGTTTTAAATCTCCGTTCGTTTTACCAAAGACGCTCGTACGCTCTTTTGCAAGCTCTTCTTTGGTATATACAACATCAACTGTTCTTTTTTGAAATTTAACGGCATCACATCCCGTAGTTACAGCAATATCAATCATTTTTTTAGCCAAACTGACAGAGCCGTTATGGTTAATACCTATTTCAGCAATAATAAAACACGGATATCCGTCTCCTACAGTTTTATTGCCGATTTTTACACACTTTCTTTCCATTAAGACACCTTAAATTTACTATAAATATTTTTTGTATAACGCAAATTCATCCGGATCGACTTTATGCTCATTATCAACTTCCTGTTTATCAGCCTCAGTCGTGTTAGGATTTGTGTGGAATAGTTTATCTATAATTCCGTCAGAATTTTCTTCATATATATCAGAAATCTCAAACCCGTCATTTTCTTTTGTCACATTTTCTTCTCCGACGGCTTCTGTTTCTTCTTCTGTCTGAGTTTCAGCTTTTTTCTTAGAAATAACCTTTGTAAAGCCGGGAATTTCTATCTTGGGAATTTCTATTTTCGGAATCCTGATATTAGGAATTTCAATTTTAGAATATTCACCCTCTTCAATATCCTCCTCTGAATAACTACCAAGGTCTTTAATCAGGTGAATAGAATTAGCAGAAGCCCCGATAAGCATTCTTTTTCCGTCAAGTTCAACAACATGAAGGGACTTATTTGCTCCAAGAGGAGTTGTCGATAAAACCGATACATGCGAAGCTGAATTATCTCCCAATTGACGTTTCATCGCTTTTAGTCCAAATTTGTTAAGTTTTGTGTATACAATTCCGGTTGCATAAATTAACAAAATGACAAAAACGAGTGATAAAATCATTGAAAGAAAATTAGGTTCCTGACCGACAGGCTGGGTTACGGCAGTGTTTACCGCATCCGTAGTTGTAACAGAAGATGCCTGGGCAGCGCTTGCAAGAGGTTCAGGCAGGTCAGGAAGGATGTCAAACTTATCTGCCGCATAACATATATGCGCCATAAGCCCTAAATATACTCCCAATATTGAACCCAAAATCTTTTTCATTTAAACTAACCTTATTTTCTGTTATAATTGTATCATAAAATTATAAAATAGGACAAGCGCCCATGCTTTTGGAAGTGTTAAATCATTTTTTAGGAGACAGCAGTACTTTTTTTATACATATTTTAAATATTTTAGTACTGATAACTCTTATTGCTTTATTTATTTTTGCGCGAAAAGCCGGGAAGAACTGGACAAGAATTAACGATTATCTGGGAGTTATTACTAAGACTGTTAATTCGGTAAGATACGGTGATTTGACTAAAAAGATTGAAAAAATGGAATTACCGAATTCAGAACCCCTTGCTGAAAGCATTAACAGAATGATTGAGACATTATCAGACAGGGAAAAAATGATTATTGAATACCAGAATGAACTCCATAGACAAAATAAACTTCTGGAAGCTGTTATTAATTCTCTTTCTGATGGGCTGATTATTTTAGACGAAAATCATAGAATTTTGAGAGCAACTTCCAAAATAAGCGACTGGTTCGGTGTAGACGGAAGGAAGCTCGTCGGAGAGCAGCTGGATGATTATATTCAGCTTCCGCCAAGAAGTCATATCGAAAATCTCAAAGATGAGGAAATTATTATAAATTCAGATAAAACATTAAACTTTGTTGCAAACACTGTTGAGTTAAAGCTGGAAGATAAAAAGAAAAGATTTATAATGATTATCCAGAATGTGACTAATAAAAAAGAACTTGAAAATTTAAAAGAGGATTTTGTTGCAACATTAACACATGACCTTAAAGTCCCGATAATAGCAGAAACTAATATGCTGGAGTTGTTTCTTAACAAAAACTTTGGTCCGATTTCCGAAAAGCAGGAGATTGCGCTAAAAAATATGCAAACATCTAATAAAGAATTGCTGGATCTTGTACAAATCGTTCTTGAGACGTACAAAATTAAAGATGGAAACATAAGGTTGTATAAAGAAAATATTATGCTGCAGGGGTTTATCAGAGAAATTATAGAAGAAATGGCGCCTATAGCTGTCAAAACAAAAAATTCCATCAAATTTTCTCCTGAACGTGATATAAGAGTGTACGCCGACAGAATCCAGTTAAGAAGGGTTATAAAAAATCTCATACAGAATGCCATTTCATACGGAGAACCCAATTCGCCTATTGAAATTAATATCGGTGAAATACCTAAATTCATTGTAATAAAAGTTAAAGACTACGGCGCCGGAATTTCTAAAAGTGATATTGATAAAATTTTTAACAGATATTATTCAGCAGCAAAAAAATTCAGAAAAATCGGTACAGGATTAGGGCTTTACCTTGCGCAGCAGATTGTAGAATCACATGGCGGAGAACTTACAGTAGAAAGTGAAGTGGGAGAATATACAGAATTTACAATAAAACTCCCTGCTGTTATGAATATAAATCTGCATTATGGCGAATAGGGGTAAAGGGGTAAATCCTTAGGGGAAAATATTGAAAGAATAATATGATTTTATATGATACAAAATACTTACAACTAAAGAGTACAAAATCAAAAACAGGCAAAGACTGGGTTTACGCTCACAGACCCAACGCTAAAGATGTAGTTGTTATACTTCCGCTAATCAATAATGAAAAAATATTGTTTCTTATAGAAGAGAGACCTCCATTGATTGCAGAAGGAATTGCCAAGCGTTCTATAGGTTTACCGGCAGGGCTGGTCGGAGACGAGAGAATGGGTGAAAGCATTGAAGACGCGATAAAAGCCGAGCTCCTTGAAGAAGCAGGTTTAAAAGCCGACAGAATAGAGATTAAGACCCGCAAAACTGCAAGTTCTCCAGGGTGTGTTTCAGAAGTGGTAACTATTGCAATAGCCTACATTAGCAGTTATGATATTGTGTCAAAACCCGTAAGTGACGGCGGAGTGATTGTGGACAGAGTTCTTGTAGAGAAAAAAGATGTATACAGCTGGCTAAGACAACAGGAAGAAGCCGGGATTGCGCTTACGGCTTCGACTTTAGCAGCATTGTTTTATGTTAGTGAATAGTGAGTAGTGAATGGTGAATAGACAGGGTAAAACCCATTATTAACTTTAAATAAAAAATGGATTGCCACGGCGCTCACGCGCCTCGCAATGACAGCACTTTGGAAAGTGAACTTACAAACTTGCCGTCATTCAGAGCCCGACAGAAATTTAGGGGCGAAGAATCCCTTAAACTAGTGAATAGTGAGTAGTGAATAGTGAATAGACATGCAGGCTGGGTGAAACCCAACATTAACTAAAGGAATAGAAAGGTAAAAATATGATTTCAAAAGGTATAAGAGGAGCTATAACAGTTGACGAAAACACTCCCGAGGCAATCGGAGCTGCAACAATAAAGCTTTTATCTGAGATGATGAAAAGAAACAACATTGAAGTCGATTCAATTTCTCACGCTATATTTACGCTTACAGAGGATTTGAATGCAGATTTTCCGGCAAAATACGCGCGAATTAATCTAAAATGGAAAGAGGTTCCTATGATGTGTTTTCATGAACTTGATGTTCCAAACAGTCTTCCTAAGTGTTTAAGAGTTCTTATTGTAGTCAATTGCGGTGAAGGATTTGTTCCGGAATTCGTGTACATGGAAGGAGCAGAAAAGTTAAGAAAATGAAGCAGGTTTTGATTGTTGATGATGTAAAGGGCTGGCGGGATTTTAATTCCAATGTTGTTGATGAAATTTTCTCAGGTGAAGTTGAGATTACAACTGCAGATTGTGCAAAAGCAGCGTATGATATTTTGCTCACCGAAAAACCGTTTGATATAATTATAACAGATATGCAAATGGAAGATGATTTTGCGCCAAAGTTTGCAGGAGAATGGCTGATTGAACAAATTAAAACTTTTTCTCGTTATATGAATACAAAGGTTGTAATAATTTCCGCATCATATAATGCAAGACATATTGCGGAAATATTAGGAGTGGAATGTATACCAAAATCAACAGCCTTAAAATGTATTTCAGCTTATAAAGAAATTCTGGTATGAAAAAAATAATCTCTGTTTTATTCTTGTTTTTATTTACTGTAACCTGTGCATTAGCAGATTACAGAAGTTATTATGAGTTTGAGAGCAATCTTGATGTAAAATTTATTCCTTATGAGGGGGAACTCGGCAAGGACTTAAAAAAAGAGTACAAGAAGATTAAGAAGAATGAAAAATATATAAAACAGGGGAAGTATGAAAAAGCAGAAAAATTAATGCCTGATTATATTCCGAACATTGCGCGGTTTATAAATGCCTATACCGTAAAAAAGGACTATCCTCGGGCGCTTGAATACGCTAAAAAGCTTCTTGAGCTGGATAAAACTAATCTTTTCCCTAAATCATCAAAAGACTACAGACTTGGCGTTCTTTATTCAATGAACGGTGATTATATCAATTCAAATAAATGCTTGCTTCCTTATGTAAATACAAATTCAATGGCGCGGTTTCAGATTGCGCAGAATTACTATTATATGCAGGACTTAAAGACGGCAGAAAGCTATGCTTCCAAAATTAGAAAGTCAGAAGGAGCGTTCTTTCCGGCACAGGAACTTCTGTATACAATCTATAGCGTATTAAAAAATCCGCAAAAAGCTTATACAGCTGCAAAAAATCTTGTAGAGCTTGATCCCGGAAATCCTCAGAATTATATGAGGGTAGCTTCTGCAACATCTAATAATGCTGAAAAGCTTAGATATTACTACAGGGCAAAGCAAATTTATTATACGCAGAACCTAACCGGCATGATTGTCGGAGTAAATAAACTTATTGCCCCATTGGAGCAAAAAAAGATAGATAATGCTTACAAGAAAATAACATCTTATTCTAAAAAGCCTGATTGGTTTAAGATAAAGACAAAAAATGAGAAACTGCTCTCTGATGATGTTGATTACTGGAACAGAAGGCAAGATGATTTTTTTGAAACTGCAAACGAGTGTATTTCAAGATATACAGGCTCGAATCTTGCTGCTTGTTTTAAGGATTTAAATGAATCACAGGAGAGACTTGATACAGCGCTTGCGGCTGAGAATGCACGGAGAATAGAGGCAGCACAACGCGACGCCCAGATAAAGGAGCTTATAAGGCAAAATATGCTTCTGGAAGAACAGAACAGGATTGAACGCTCACGTTATCTGTACTACCCGCGCTATTACAGATATCCTTACTGGTGGTAATATTTTTATTTCTGATATTACACCCCGAGGAAGGAGCTGTATTGCTGCTGCATTTGACCGATGAGGAGATCCATTGAAGAGAATTTCTTTT
>CALUVI010000027.1 GCA_944324185.1 Candidatus Gastranaerophilales bacterium
GTAAATGATGAAATCAGTTCTATTTTAAACAGAAACTTTGACAGCTTTTTCCCTGAATACATTTATAATGAAGAGATAGATAAACTGGCAATGCCTGTTGAATTACACGAAAAAGACAAAGAATACACCGTAAAAGCAGAGCTTCCTGGCGTTAAGAAAGAAGACCTTGATATTGATATCGACAAAAACCATATCACAATCAACGCTAAGAAAGAAGAAGAAAACAAGGAAGATACAAAGGGTTACAGAAAATCCGAATTCAGATACGGTGAATTTTCAAGAACTGTTTACTTCCCGCAGGAAATCGATGTTGAAAAAACAACTGCAAAATTGGAACACGGTATATTACATATTGATGCCCCGAAACTTGCAGCCGAAAAAGGCGATATAAAGAAATTAACCGTTCAATAATTGATATGAAAGTCGGGCGCTCAGAATGAGCGCCCGACTTTTTTGCTTATTGCGCAAGACTCCTGTAATATTCACCCCATTTTGCCATCTCCTGCAGTACAGGGTTTAATGACATTCCGAGTTCCGTAAGCGAGTATTCAACCCTTGGCGGAACTTCAGGATAAATTTTACGTTCTAAAAGCCCGTTCTCTTCAAGCTCCCGTAAATTCTCTGTCAGAACTTTTTGTGAACAGCCGACACTTCTTTGCAATTCTCCAAAACGCTTTGTTCCCGTAAGCAAATCCCTAATTATAAGAATTTTCCATTTATTTCCGATTAGCTTAAGCAATATTGCAACAGGACATAAAGGCAGGTTATTTTTATCTATCATTCAACAATACTCCAATAGTTACTTTTTTAATACTACATTACAAAATAGTGTCTACTTTACTTTTTATCTGTTACATTTTAACATAATAATATAAAAAAAGAAAGGAGCTTGATATGCAAGAAATTATTGTTAAAAATTACAACGACACAAAAGGTGAAACACAGGGACAAGGTAATAATACTTTTACTGTAAAGCCTATAGCTGCAGGGAAATGCAACGCTAATTTTGTAGAACTTGAACCTGGCAATACAGCTTACGGATACCACTGGCACGAAGAAAACGAGGAAGTGTTTTATATAATCTCCGGTGAAGCAAGTGTTAAAACTGTTAACGGTGATATCAGGCTTAAAGCCGGTGACGCAATTTATTTCCCTTCAAACGAGAAAGGGTCGCACGTCATTTCTAACCCTTCAAAAACAGAAAAATTAGTATATCTTGATTTCGGTACAGCAAATCTTCCGGATATTGTTCACTTTACTGGCACACATGCCGGCTGGGCTGTAACTAAAGACGGAATACATAATATACAATTATAATAAGTAAATTGTCGGCGGGGAAGCTCACGCTTCGCCCGCCGATTTATAAAAATTAAACTTAACTAGCAAAAAATTTTTTCTTGTGTTTTCCTAATATACGGAGGACAAAATGAAAATAGCAAAAATTACACTATCGGAATATAAACCATTTAGACAAACAAAAAAACAAAACAATTTTCAACAGTACAATACATCGATTTCCAATCCGCAGTATACCGGATATCAGGATTTCAGTATAAATTTCAGGGGAAGAACACCTGAAAACTTTTATGAGCAGGAATTTAACGTAAAATTTATGCCTGACACAATGAAAAAGTTTCTGAATGCAAATTATGATGAGCGCAAACACATACCGCCCGAGCAGATTATGAGCGAAAGCTTTAAATATCTTGCAGCAGTGGATAATTTTTCAGATGTAAAATCGACTTATCCCGAGGAGCCTTTGTTTGCAAATCTGCATGAAGCAAGTCTGAAAGGTCGTTCAGGAATACTCTCCGACATAAAGATTGCAAAAGAAATCTCGGATACTCCGCTGCTTAATAACGGGGACGACCATCTGGGAATGTATCTTTTGAGAAAGATTTATCTTGAGGGAAAAACAATAAAAGAAATCAATAAAGATTTTTACGAAAAAGACCTTAATCCTGAATACAAAGGGATTGTTACCCAGCCGATTACTTACAGAACAACGTCCGCTTACGGAATCCGGTATCCTAAAAATGATTTCTGGCATTCGTTTATTGCAACAAGGGATGAGTACAAAAAGTTTTTTGTAGATTTGCCGAAACAAAATAAATCAGAGCTTCAAAGAGAACTTGCCGAGCGCCGCCAGCCGCAAGCAAATAAAATTGATGTTCAGCACAATGAGCCTCCGAAACAACGAAAACACAATATAAAACCCTACCAGAAAGACCATCTGAGGCGGGATATTGTAAAAACAAAAGGCGACGCTGAGGCTATTAAAAATGCTATTACCAGACGATTTAAGAAAGATGATCCAGAAGCGGCTTTTATTATAAAATACCTTAGTCCCGTAATGGCTGTAGCAGCAGACAAAATTCATCTCTCAGAAGAGATGAGAAGTTTTGTTGATGAGACAAAAGCTGAAGGAAAGAAGATTGAAAACCTCTTTGCGCAATTCTGGAAAGCGCGTCCGGAGCTTCTGGAACATTATTCTACAGCAATTACCGATACTATTGAATTGTTTGAAGAAACGTACGATAGCGGCGGAGTGCTCGCAATTAACAACGAGTATCAATTAATTACAAAAGATACAGAAAATCAAAAACCTATAGACTTTGTCTCACAAAGGTTTATTGAGCTTCTGGATTACACTCAAGCTATTGCTCCTAATCGCGAAAAGTTATACGCTTTGCATGAAGAAGAACAGTCAAAATGGAACGAACACTTCCTCTGGCGTTATGGCGAGCCGGTTGTAGAACAGCCGGTTACGGAAAAACAGCCGGATAGTACAAAGAATCCGCTTGAGCTTCTGGAAAAAAGTGCAAAAGAGAATAATGCAAAAGTTTATACACTAAGAGGTGTAAACGGTGATATTCTCCACATTACCGCAAATTTAGACGAAACACTCGGAGATTATATAAAACACGAATTTACGGGCTTTCCTCCTAAATTTGTAAACCTTGTAATCAAAAAAGCTCTCACAAATCCGTTTATGAATGAAGATGCAAAACTGAGCTTCTCTACAATACAAATGGCTGATAAAATTGATGATGAGAGGATTCTCGGAGAAACCGAAAGAAAATATATTATGAATTCCATAACATCAGAGCTTAATCCCGAGCTTTCGGCAGCAAGCATGGCAACGCTGAATGCCCTTGCCTCACGCTCTGAATATCCGCAAAAAATCTACAGAACTGTTACTCCAAAACATTCAAAAGAGGATATCACTGAATATACAGTAACACTTCTTAAGCATATTAACGAGCCGGAATTTAATCAGGAATTAAACAGTTTGTATGATTTGTACAGAAGACCGCTTACCAATTCTGAAATAATTAAAATAACAAATATTGTACTTAATTATATAAGAAATTTTGATACGGATTTTGCAAACTCTGAAGCCTCTATATTCTACCAAAATTATGAACTTATCAAAGGACTTTCAAATTTCAAAGAGAAGTTAACTATGACAACAGGCAATCTGGACAAAAACTTTAAACAAGACTTCAAGAAAGTGTTCAGCGAGCACATAGCAAGTTTCTATTTTGGGAAAACGCTGTTAGACAAACATGCTGCGCCTGCTCACATGAAAGCTAAAACAGAAGCGTTTATAAACGCTCTTTTAGGCAGTATGATTGACAAAGCCGGAAAAAACTTAAAATTATTATAAAAAATAAATAAAAAAACAGCAGATTTTTCTGCTGTTTTTTTATTATTATCTTAATTTTGCTTATATTGCTTTAAATACAAGAGTAGCGTTATGTCCGCCAAACCCGAAAGAGTTTGAAAGAGCTGCGCGTACTTTTTTGTCTCTTGCCTTATGCGGAACATAATCAAGGTTAGCAACATGTTCGTCCTGATTATCAAGATTGATTGTCGGAGGAACTTTGCTGTCCGTAATTGTTTTAACACAAACAATACCTTCTACAGCGCCTGTTGCACCCAGCATATGACCGTGCATGCTCTTTGTAGAACTTACAACAAGATTTTTATTGTGTTCTTTATCGCCAAAGATTTTTGCAATAGCCTGAGATTCAGCAACATCACCCAGCCCTGTACTTGTTCCGTGCGGATTGATATAATCAATATCTTCCGGTTTCAGTCCTGCATCAGCAAGCGCTAATTCCATTGATTTAATTGCGCCGTTGCCGTCAGGATCAGGAGCAACCATATCATAAGCATCTGCAGATTGTCCGTAACCTACAATTTCTGCATAAATATGTGCGCCGCGCTTTTTAGCTAGTTCATATTCTTCAAGAACAAGAACACCTGCTCCTTCGCCCATTACAAAACCGTCTCTGTCCTTATCGTAAGGTCTGGAAGCTTTTTCAGGTTCATCATTTCTCTTAGATAAAGTTCTTGCGGCAGTAAATGCGCCTATACCTAATGTTGTAATTGTAGCTTCGCAGCCTCCTGCAACCATTACATCAGCATCACCGTATTGAATGGTTCTGAAAGCGTCGCCGATTGAGTGAGAACCTGTTGCGCAGGCAGAAACAACAGCTTTGTTAACACCTTTATAACCGTGTTTCATTGAAACTCTTCCTGATGCCATATCAACAATCAGCATTGGAACAGTAAACGGAGAACCTTTAGTAGGTCCTTTTTCTATCATTGCAATATGATTTTTTTCAAATGTTTTAAAACCGCCGGCAGCAGAGCTTACAATAACACCGATTCTGTACGGGTCAATCCCTGCTTCGTCAAGTTTTGCGTCTGCAATTGCTTCATCCGCAGCAACCATTGCAAACTGAGTAAATCTGTCCATTCTCTTGGCATCTTTTGAATCCATATAATCTTCAGGATTAAAATCTTTATCTTTAATTTCTGCAGCAATTTTAACGGTATGTCTTTCAGTATCAATAGCTTCAATTAAAGAAACACCGCTTTTGCCTTGCAGCATGGAATTCCAGAACTTGTCTACACCGATACCGCAAGGTGTAACTGCTCCCATCCCTGTTATTACAACTCTTCGTTTTGTCATATTCTTTTTCCCTTAAATAATAAATAAGAGGGCGAAAATATATAAAATCCTCACCCTCTTAATATAAATTCAAATCTTACTATGAGTGTGAATCGATGTAGTTAACTGCATCTTGAACTGTTTGAATTTTTTCAGCTTCTTCATCAGGAATTTCGCAACCGAATTCTTCTTCAAAAGCCATAACTAATTCAACAGTATCTAAAGAATCAGCACCTAAATCAGCTGTAAAGCTAGCTTCAGGAGTAACTAAAGCTTCATCGCAGCTTAATTGGTCAACTACAACTTTTTTTACTTTCTCAAATGTGCTCATGTTTTTTATCCTCTTCATTTATGTGTAATACACTATTCTTTTAAATTATACTATTTCAAGATAATTTTGCAATAAACTTCAAAAATTGTTACACTTTTGGGGGTAAATGTTACATTAAAAATAATAAGGTATTTTGTTGATGACTAAGTGACTGAGTGATTAAGTGACCGGGGAAAATATAGAAAATATCGGTCGGGCTAAAGCCCGACCGATAAACTACAAGATAAAAACTTTGTGGAGCAAGCTCCACACTACTGACTTCAGCCGACCTATATTTCTTAAAAGTTCCGGCAGGTGTAAATACAAGCTTGGCGTCATTGCGAGAGAACAGCCATTCAGACCGAAGCAATCCGGAGGAAATTTCACAATTAAAAACAGTAGGTTGGGTGAAACCCAACAATAATATGGATTGCCACATCGCTCCCGCTCTTCGCAATGACGCTAAGCTTGTAGTGTTATTTACCAACCCAAATATTTACCCCCGCAATGACACCAAGCTGGTAGACTTACCTACCAACCCAAATATTTACCCCCGCAATGACACCAAGCTGGTAGACTTACCTACTAACCCAAATATTTACCCCTCGCAATGACACCAAGCTGGTAGACTTACCTACTAACCCAAACATTTACCCCCGCAATGACACCAAGCTGGTAGTCTCTCCTGACAATCTAAATACATTTACTCCTGCCGTCATTCTGAACCCGACAACAATTCAGGGGTGAAGAATCCCTTAAACCTCTAAATATATCAAGCTCCCGGCTACTTCGATTGCCTGACCGGTTAGATAATAAAATAAATTTCTGCGCCTTTTGTTAAGATTTGTAAATACAACTTTCAAATACCTGTAATCCAGTTGCGGCGCTTATAGAATGAGGTAGCGGAGGAAGTTACGGAGGTGGTGGTACCGCAATTTTTTTCTTGTTTAACACTTAATTAAAGTATAGATGTAAATATAAGTCAACAGGAGAAAAAAGATGGGAAAATTATCACTGGGATTAGAGATTGGGACGAATTTAGCAAAAAGATTTTTTGGAAAAGGGGTAAAAACTGCTGTTGAAACGACACAAACAGTTCCTGCAAAAATCCGACCTATGACAAGAACTTTAACAGATCCTATAACAGGCACTGTCACAGGTCTTGAAAGAGAAATTACACTGGAGGGAGGAGAAAAAGGACTTGCTAGACTTGATTATTTAGGTGAAGGCAAAAGAAAGATCACAATATTTAATAAAGAAAACTTTCCATTTCTCTGGGAGACTAAAACTATTACAAGAGAGCCGGGTGGAGGTGTTTTTGGCGGCAACAGAATTAATATTGATAAAGATAAGGTACAACACTGGAGTTACAGCGAAAATATACATTTACAAAAAGATTACAGCAAGGCAGGCACACTTGAGCATAAAGAATTGCGTTTTAACCATGACTCCGGCAACGGATTAAATGACTATTCCTACCAGGCTTCTATGGATAGAGTTTATGCGGAATATCCGTTGAAAAGCGGTTATCAGGACATGCGGACAAGACCTTATGATACAGTCGGAGTTCAGCACTCATTAACACGTGGAAACGGATATACTGAAACTAACTACGGAAAATTTACTCAAAAAGGAACTAATTACCAAAATACTATTGATGCAAAAAAAGCCGCAGAACAAGCTAGAATTGCAGAAGCAGAAGCTGCAAAAGCTGCTGCAATAAAAGCCGAACAAGAAGCTGCGGAAAGACTCGCCGCATCACGCCCGAAAGTAAATACGGGTAAAATGTTCAATAAAAACATTGAGGAATTTAAATGCGTTGAAGAAACCAGAGCCGATGGAAGTATCGTAAGACGCTATTTTGACCCGTATGCTTCTAATGGGAAATCAAATCCTATGATAACAACAATTGACAGAGGAAACTATCATGAAGAGATTATTTATGATCCAAGAAAAGATATCAAACTAACATATAAACAAATAGGCAGTGAGCAGCCAGAAATAGAAATGAAAAAAGGATTACGTTTTAGATACACTTCTAAATATCACAAAGATGGCTATGCACATAGGGAAAATATGGTATACTATAATGACGGACAAAGTTATGTAAAATCATCTGGCAAAGGCTACTATGACACAAAACATATGGTCACTAAAAATCCGCATTCGCCGGAACGTCAGGCGCAGCTTGGAGAGCCTGAATACATAACTCCAAACGATTATCTCAGAGTCAATTCACCTGAATCTTGGAAAGCAATAAACAAACACAATGATGAAATAAAACAAGAGATTGATAATAACAGAATTGATTTAATGGATTTATTTACACCATATCAAGCGTAATTTTAAGTATAGAAGCAGTGTAGACTGAAGTCTACACTGCTTCTATTTATTGTATCATTAACCTTAACTTATATCATCAATCCGCCGGCTACTTCGATTGCCTGACCTGTTACATAATCAGTATCGAGTGCTAAGAACTTAACAACTTTTGCGATATCTTCCGGAGTTCCGAGTCTCTTCATCGGAATAGCTTTTAAGTATTCATCAATGTTTGCAAGGTCATGAGTCATTGCAGTCTGGATGAAGCCGGGGCATACAGCGTTAACTCTGATACCGCGTGAGCCGAATTCTTTTGCAAGAGTCTGGGTTAAGCCGATAAGACCTGCTTTAGAAGCTGAATAGTTTGCCTGACCAGCGTTACCGTGGCGTCCTACAATACTTGACATGTTGATAATTGAACCCTGACGAGCTTTCATCATGTATTTAATTACAGCGTGAGTTACGCAGTATGCAGAAGTTAAGTTAATCTTAATAACTCTTTCCCACTGTTCCATATCCATTCTTACAAACAAACCGTCTTTAGTAATCCCTGCATTGTTAAGCAAGATATCAATTTTGCCGTGTTCTGCAATCATTTTGTCAACATTTTCCTGAACAGCTTTGTCGTCAGATACGTCAAAACTGTAGAAATAAGCGTCAACTCCGCAAGCTTTGATTTCATCTAATGCCGGTTTAGCTTTTTCTGCGTCACAAATATCATTGATAATGATATCACAACCTGCCTTAGCTAATTCAATAGCGCAAGCTAAACCAATACCGCGTGAACCGCCTGTAATTAAAGCAATTTTTCTTTCACTCATTAATATTTCTCCTTATTTTCAATTTTGTCAGTTCTTTTCTGACCTGCTAATCTATTTAAATAAATTTAAAAAATCCACCATTTCTTTTTTGCTTTAGGCTCCGGACCTTCGTACGAAAACTGACAGTATTCTTTATTATTATTTATTTCATCAATATATGCCTTAGAACTTTGCCCGGATATTGCGTACTGTTTTGCAACATTCATAGGCACTTTACAGCGCAAACAAAAAGAAATACTGTATTTTTCAAAAGAACATTTATTGCCGTCTTTCCCAAAAATTACATAGTTAGTGCCGTCGCTTACAGCCAGATTAACCGGTGTACAGGTTGCAAGTTCCGGATAAAAAACTTTTTCAACCTCCTTGATACTCAAAAGTTTTTGAACAGCCGGTGCTCCTTTCAACTTAAGATCAAGCTGACGTTTTTCAAACCTTGCCGACATATCAATTTTTTCTTTATTATAATGATATTCATATACAGCACGGGTTATACCAACTATAAAAAGCACCCCCAGTAATATATATATTACTTTTCTCATTATTTTATACTCCTGCCATTTGTTCTTTCAAAGCTGTAATCGTTGCTTCAAGAGAAGCCTTATCAAAAATATTATAAACGGAAGCTTCCGGAGCTATCTTTTTATTCAACCCTGTAAGAACTTTGCCCGGACCGATTTCTATAAACGTATCAACGCCTTCTTCTATCATCTTCTGAATAGTTTGAGTCCAGTAAACGGAAGAAGAAATCTGCTTCGGCATTTTAACTCTAAAATCCTCTGCATTTGTTGTTTCTTTAGCATCAACATTTGTAATTACCGACAGTTTAGCATTATTTAATTCAAGGCTTGATACAAAAGATGCAAACTCTTCTCCGGCTTTTTCCATAAATTTAGAATGGAAAGCGCCTGAAACTGCAAGAGGAACAACTCGTCTTACACCGTTTGCAAGCATGTAATCACCGGCAGCTTTTACAGCTTCCGAATCACCTGTAATTACAACCTGCGCAGGAGAGTTGTAGTTTGCGACATCAACATATCCGACTTTCGAGCCTTCTTCCAAACCTGCTTTTAATTGTTCTTCCGAAGCGTTCAAAATAGCTGCCATACTTCCGCCCTTAGTCTCACTCATAAGATCAGCCCGTTTTTGAATAGCTTTGAGAGTTGTCTCAAGACTCATTACACCTGCCGTATACATTGCGCAATATTCACCTAAACTGTGACCTGCAACAAAATCAGGTGTAATACTTAATTGAGATTTTAAAGTTTCTAAAGCTGCAATTGAAGTAGTTACGATTGCAGGCTGAGTGTTGACAGTCTGCCTCAAATCTTCCTCAGGTCCTTCAAAGCAAATTGTTGAAATACTCTTTCCTAAAACACTGTCAGCAGTATCGTAAACATTTTTTGCTGCTGAAAAACTTTCATACAAATCTTTACCCATTCCGACAGATTGTGAGCCCTGTCCCGGAAATAAAAACGCAATCTTCTTAACCATATTATACTCCTTATTATTTATACTTTTGTTTTTTGTCGGGCAGGTATGCCCAGCTGACTTTTCTTTATTTTTCTCCCCCGGTTAAAGAGTGTCAGGCATAGCCTGACCTACTATTAATATCTCCAATTCTTAATCACCTGATCACTTAGTCACTTGACGCTGTTTAAGACAATAATCTAACAGATACCTTCTCTAAGTCTTACAATAGCACCGCCCCAGGTCATGCCGGCACCAAATCCGCAAAGTACGGCAGTTGTTCCGAGTTTAACTTTACCCTTCTCTACACTTTCTGCAAGCGCAAGCGGAATTGAAGCTGCGGAAGTATTTCCATAATACTTAATATTTGTTACAACTTTATCGTCAGAATACCCGAGTCTCTCCTGAACAGCCTGAATAATTCTGATATTTGCCTGATGAGGTATAAGATAATCAATGTCTTCCGCTTTCATACCTGCATTTGTAATAAGGTTTTCCACATAGTGAGGAAGAATCTTTGCAACAAAAGCGTAAACACCTTTGCCGTTCATTCTTATGCCTTTTGGTTTCGGTTCATACTGCTCAACAAGCGGGCAGTTTTTACCGTCAAAAGAAAGTTCGATTAAATCGCCGATACTTCCGTCTGATTTAATATCAATTGCAATAACATCGTCCACCCCGTCATCGGAAGCAGTTACAACCATTGCGCCTGCTGCATCGCCAAACAGAATCGAAGTTGCTCGATCTTCCCAGTTTACAAGGCGTGAATTGTTATCTGTTGCAACAAGCAATATTGTTTTGTACATTCCGGAAGCTATGTAAGCTTTTGCAATGCTCAAAGCATAAATTAATCCCGTGCAGGCAGCTGTAATATCAAATGCCGGAACCTGAGATGAGATTCCCAGTCTTGCCTGAATATGACAGGCTATTGCCGGATATAAATCAGGCGGAGCAGATGAAGCTGCTATAATAAGGTCAATCTGTTCAGGTTTAATATTAGCTTTTTCCAGAGCATTCTTTGCTGCTTCAAAGCCTAAATCAACAGCATTTTGTTCGCCTGAAACAACACGCCTTTCCTTAATTCCGGTTCTTGTATATATCCACTCATCCGATGTATCATATAATTTAGTCAAATCGTCATTAGTAATAACCGCATCCGGCAAACTATACCCGACACCGGCAATTTTTAAAGGAATCAAATTATTTCCCATTTATTAATTACTCCTCTTTTCTAAATAAAGTTAATCCGGCACAACTACTCTGCCGGATTAATAAAACATTATGCGCCGATTGACTCGGAAATTTTACTGTTAACTCCCTTTTCAACCGCATCTTTAGCAACTTTTACAGCCTTTTTAATAGCGTAAGCTTTGCTTCTTCCGTGAGAAATTACCGTAATACCCTTTACACCTAATAAAAGTGCACCGCCGTATTCTTCATAGTTAATTTTCTCATAAATTCTTTTCATAAACGGTTTTGCCAAAAGTCCGATTACCATACCTAAGAAATCAGATTTGAACTCGCTCTTAATCATCTTAAATAAAAGTGATGAAGTACCTTCCGTAACTTTTAAAACAACATTGCCTACAAAACCGTCACAAACAACAACATCGCAAACATTGAGGAATAATTCTCTTCCTTCAACATTTCCCATAAAGTTAAATCTTTCTTTTTCTTCTTCCAGAATATTGTAAGTGCTTTGAGCAAGTTCATTACCCTTGCCCGCTTCTTCACCGATATTCAAAACACCGACACGCGGGTTTTCAATACCTAAAACGTTCTTAGAAAAAGTCATGCCCATAATAGCAAACTGCTTAAGCATTTGAGGCGTACAATTACTGTTAGCGCCGGCGTCAATAATCACAATAGGTTTTTTCATCGTAGGAAGAGTAACTGCAATCGCCGGTCTGTCGATTCCCGGTATTCTCCCCAAACCAAAAAGGCTTGATGCCATCGCTGCACCGGTAGAACCTGCTGCAACAAGAGCATCTGAGCTTCCTGTTGCAACCGAGTTTACCGACAAAACTATTGATGAGTTTTTCTTTTTACGAATAGCCTGCCCCGGAGCTTCGCCCATTTCTATTATTTCAGACGCGTGAGTTACTTTGATATCAAGTGATTTTACATCAACCCTGACTCTTCTTTTTCTGCCGGCTTTTCCGCAATCAGATAAAAAACCTTCCTGCTGTATTACCTCAAGACAATGTTCAATTCTGTCCTGTTTTCCGACTAACTCTAACGCTACTCCGTAATCTGCCGCAGCCCATACTGCACCTGCAACAATCTCAAACGGCGCGTGATCGCCCCCCATTGCATCTATAGCTATTCTTGTCATTCTCACCCTCTATATTCTTATATGCTGTATAACTAAGCTTCCGGTTTTTCTTCCGTTTCTTCCTTAGCTTCTTCTACAGTTTCTTCAGCCTTTTCTTCAACAACTTCTTCTTTAACTTCCTCAGCCTTAACTTCTTTTACTTCTTCGGCTGCCGGAGCTTCAGCTTTCTTTGTTGATTTTTTAGCTTTTTTAGTTTCTTTAACTTCTTCTGCTTTAGCTTCTTCTACAAAGCCTTCTGCTTTTCTTGAAACAACTTTGCCCTTATAAGTTCCGCAAGCTGTGCAAACTGTGTGAGTCAAAACTTTTGCTCCGCAGTTTGGACAAGTTGTTAATTCAGGCTTTGTTGCCTTCCAGTTTGATCTTCTTTTACCTTGAGCGCTATGCCCTGTTCTTTTCTTTGGTACTGCCATTTCTTATATCATCCTTTCTAAATTTTTAGTTTTCACTCCACCGTATTTTGTATTTTATATAACTAACTTTTATTGCAACTCACTGACAAAATACTTTGTTATTAATACGGTTTCATCCTTTCTATTCTTGAGCACTACTTATATATTCGGTTTTATTTGTTTTCTATCTGAATGGTTTTAAAAACATCCATTCTGCTGTCATGGACTTTCATATCTTCATCTGATACAAACAGTCCCTCATTACAATTATTTATACCACAAACTTTTTTATTTGGTAAGTTTAATATTACAGATTGATACAATAAGTCATAAATATTAATTTCTTTTGCACCGTCTAAATCCGTAATAAACTGTCCTGACTTGAGTTCCAACTCTTGAGAGTATTCATCATAAAGAGAATGTTTAGCAAAAGTTTCATCAATATCAAAGTCCAGCTCATAATCAAATTTGTTAAGACACCTGTCACATTCTAGTGTAACAACTCCGGAGACATTACCTTTAACTTCAATAAAATCTCCAAGAGATTTCAAATCTAAATCCGCTTTAAGCTGACACCCTTCCAGCTCCGTTATTTTACCGTCAAAGTCATAATGAAGAGTTTTGTCAACGCTGCGTTCTATATCTTCTATCTGAACAATATTTCCATCGTCATCATTATTATGCATAAGGTTCTTCCTGTAAAACAAGTCCTGCTATCTGGGTAGAGACAAAACACAATCTCTTAATAGGTCCCATAGGTTCTTTTTCAACAAGAACAGGAGTCGGGCTTTTCATAAGCTGTTTTAATTCGGCATAAACCGCCTGCGGATTGTCAAAATACATAACAATAGGTGTAGCTGAGCCTTTTAAAAACAAAATTACCGCCTGTCTTGTTTTTTGAGGTGTATTGAATTGTTGAACCATTTTACGTTCTCCTTATCTTTTTTACACTATTGTATTATAATATAAAGAAGTTGAAAAGTGGATAAGCAGCATGGAAGTGACCGAGTAATTAAGTTTAAGTTAATGTTGGGCAGGTATGCCCGACCTGCTGCTTTTATTAACGGGTCAAAGCCCGACCTGTATTTAAATATCTATTCACTATTCACTCCTCACTATTCGCTAAAAAAACAGAAAAGACACGCGCGCCTGACAATAGCTTAATAAAGATTGGATAAACACAATGTTAGAAAAAATAAACGATATACTTAAAAATGATGGTGTTATAGCTTATGTAACAGATACAGTCTGGGGTTTAGGGTGTCTGCCGTCAAGTGAAAAAGCCGTCAAAAGGATTTATGAAATCAAGCACCGCGACGGAAAAAAACCGCTCATCTTGATGAGTGACGAGTTTTATAATCTTTTTGATTACTTAAAACAACCGGTTGAAAAAGAAGCTCAAAAATTAATCAAAAAATATTTTCCCGGAGCTTTAACTCTTGTTCTTGAAAAATCAGAAAAAACTCCGGATTATATTACCTCCGGATTAAAAACAGTCGGAGTAAGAATTCCGGATAACAAAACTTTTGCGGAGATTTGCAGAAGCCTAGACGGAAGAGTTCTTGCAACGACGAGTGCAAATCTTTCAGGCGAACCGCCCGCCCTCACTTATGATGAAGCTGTTAAATACATCGGAGACAAAGTGGATATGGTTGTGCCGGACTTTGGCTGTACGGCAAAAGGGCGCGCTTCTACAGTTGCGGGTTTTAAAGACGGAAGTCCGGTTATTTTCAGACAGGGAGATATTGTAGTTTTTTAGTGAATAGTGAGGAGTGAATAGAAATTTGTTACTTTTTTCAATATAGACATTTCTCTTAATTCTCTGAATCCGTTTTATACTTCACGCTTTAAATTTTTTCTGCTTTTATGCGGAATATCAAGCTTCGGGTTATGGTCGGCTATATCGGCTAAAAATGTTGAAATAAAAGGGATAAGCATATAATAAACACATCCGACCAGCAGAATCGGTTTGGCAATTTTTATTCCTTCAACCTGCTTATCGAGGTTTTTGTCGTTAATATTTACTTTTTTGAACTTTTCAATAAATTTTTGGGTAGGTTTTTCCGTAAGCTTATCCAGAATATAACTGCTTATGATACTCAGCCCCGTAGAAATTCCGGCATTATAAATCAAAGCTTTTTTTCTTCTCTCTTCAATTTTATCGCTTCTGTTTGTTTCGTGGATAAATGTTGCTGTCGTAAGCGCATCTGTTGCGGCAACTATGTGCATAGGAAAATTTGAATCTTTAAACCTGTCTGAAAACTTTTGCATGCATTTTGTATCAAGAATTTTTCCCACACCCTGCGCAAGTTTTTCTCCGGATTTGCCTTTAAATGACGGGTTTTCATTTTGTTGTTTTTGCGGTTTAGGTTTATGGAAAACTTTTTGCATGACAAACGGCATGCCGGCACAGGTCAGAATAGCTTTTGGCATAGCAACAATAAGACCCAGCCCTAATTTAAACAGCTGAGTCGCAAGTGTGTAACTTTTAGATTGGTATAATTTTTCGTTTCCGTTTTTTAGAAACTTAATAGTTGACGGCTTAAGATAATTTTGGGGATTTTCATCAATTTTTTTTATTGCGTTTGTAAAGGGGGATGAGACTCCAAGTGTTAAAAGATACCCCGCCGCACTTGATGATATTGATTTTGCACAGGCAACTTTTTTGTTCTCCTTGTCTGTATGCGGCGCAAGCCAGATTGCAGCAGGACGCGCTCCCGCGGAGAGCAAAAGCGTTGTGGTCGCGGCAAAAAGTGCACCGTTATCGGCTGCAAACTCCAATCCCCTCTTTAGAGCGTTATTTGTATAAATACTTTTGAATGAGATATCCCTGATTGAATTTACTTTCATCTATTTTTATTAGATAACATAAATATGAAAATTATTAAATATATAAATTTAAAATTTTCTGAAATGGTCGTATTGGCGCTTATTTATCTTGTATTGATTGTAAATTTACTCGTGTTTAAAGATAATCCGGCGGCGGTTTTATCGGCGTTTTTCGGCATAACGTATACTTTTCTTGCAGGGAAAGGAAATCCTGTTTGCTATCTTTTCGGAGTTGCAGGCTCCGGGTTCTACGGATATCTGGCTTTTCATAACGCTCTCTGGGGTAATCTCATTTTGTATCTGGGGTATTATCTTCCGATGCAGATTCTGGGATTTTTCAGGTGGAATAAACATTTAAAAAAAGAAAAAAATGAGATTGTAAAAGTTTCTTTGACGCAAAAAGACAGAGTTATACTTTTTTTAACAACAATTTTATTTACTTTTCTGGCAATAGCAATTTTATATATAATACAGGATAAAAACCCTGTCATAGACGGAATTACAACAATTTTTTCAATAGCCGGCATGTATTTGACCGTGCGCCGCGCAATTGAACAGTGGCAGGTTTGGATGGTTGTTAACGGTTTATCTGCCATAATGTGGTTCTTGATTGCTTTAAACGGCGTAAAGGTCTATTCTACGGTTGTTATGTGGAGTGTTTATTTTATTCTGGCGATATATTTTTATATTTGCTGGCGAAGAGAGATTACAAACGAACTGCATATTTGAAGATTCACGTCCTGTTAAAAACATTTACCGGACAGCCGGTATGCAGTTATACTTTACCCGCAGCTTTAAGTATATTTAACCCTGTATTTACCCCGTCTTTACATTCCGTCTCCTTACATATTTCTATTCCTGCCGTCAGAGAATACACATTATTGAATCCATTTTGGAGTAATATTCTGGACGCATAATAGCTTGTGTGTCCGGTGTTGCAGAAGAGGACGATTTTTTTGTTCCGCGGAAACTCCTCAAGCCGGTTTCTGATTTCACTAATCGGAATATTAACTGCGCCTTCTATTGTTTCGTTTTTGAACGCAGCAGGCGGTCTGACGTCAACAAGGTATGAGTCTTTCAAGTCCTCAATATAAGCCGGCTTTACCAGTCCTTGAAGAATATTAAGAGCATTCATTCCGAGAATATTAACAGGGTCCTTTGCGGAAGAGTAAGGCGGAGCGTAGCAGAGTTCGCTGTCTATCATATCCTGAACAGTTCCACCCATTCTCATAATGGTAGAAATTACATCAATCCTTTTTTCTACGCCTTCCCGACCGACCGCCTGAGCGCCGAGGATTTTCCCTTCCGGACTGAATAAAAGCTTATATAGTGTCAGAGTTGAATCAGGATAATATCCGGCATGCGAGCGTCCGTAGATAAATGTTTTTCGGTAAGGTATATTCTTGCTTTTTAACTGTTTTTCATTGTTTCCGACTCCAGCAACAGTCAGATTAAAAACTTTTATAACAGAAGTTCCGAGTGATTTTTTGTAAACGGAATTACCTCCCGCAATATTGTCCGCAATAATCCGTCCCTGTCTGTTTGCCGGTCCTGCAAGCGGAATCAGGGTATAATCATCCGTTACAAAATCTTTGACTTCAATACTGTCTCCTGCCGCGTAAATATCAGGATTAGAAGTCTCCATTCTCTCGTTTACGACAATTCCGCGGCGGGTCTCCAGCCCTGCTGATTTTGCAAGTTCAATCTCCGGCTTGATACCTATTGCCATAACCACAATATCAAATTCTACTGCACGTCCGGAGTTTAATATAATTGTGTTTCCGTCAAATTTTTTAACTCCGTCAGATAGTATAAGTTCGACTCCTTTTGCTTTCATCTCATTCTGTGCAGCTGCTACAATTTCTTCATCATAAGGCGCAAGTATTTGCGGCGCAAGTTCTATAAGACTTGTCTGCAAGCCCGTCTCAACAAAGTTTTCTGCCATCTCAACCCCGATAAATCCGCCGCCTATTATTGCAGCTTTTTTAGAGTTGTTATTTATTACAAAATTTTTAATCCGGTCAGCATCTTCTAATGTTCTTACGGTAAAAATTTTATTATAATCAATACCTTCAAACGGCGGTATTACAGGGCTTGCTCCGGGGGTAAGCACGAGTTTGTCAAAGCCAAGTTCTTCTCCGCTTTTTAAAACAACAGATTTTGATTTAATTTCAACAACCTCACTGTTTAAGCGGACATCAATATTAAACCAGTTTTTGAATTTCTCGGGAGTTGAAACAAGTATCTGGTTTCTGGACGAGATTACATTTGATACATAATACGGAAGCCCGCAGTTTGCAATAGAGATTTCATTTGTTTTTTCTAAAATTATAATCTCCGCATTTTCATCTAATCTTCTTAATCTTGCGGCACAGCTCGCACCGGCAGCTCCTCCGCCCGTAACAACAACTCTCATATCCCACCTCATCTTAAATACCATTGTTATTTTATCATGAAAGTTATAATTATTACCGTATGAAAAACCAATATACCGGTATATTTTGTTTTATAAATTTTAATTTTATCTTTATCATGTATAATTTATAAGAGAAACGGAGAAATATAAATGAGTAAATATTTATTGGAAGTCGGTGTTGAGGAATTGCCTTATAAATTTATACCTATGGCAATTTCACAATTAGAAAACGGATTTAAAACTTTTTTGGATGATAATAAAGTAAAATTTGATAAGATTAAAGTTATGGCAACGCCAAGACGCCTTGCTGTCATTATTGACGGGTTATCTTCTTCCCAGCCGGATGTGGAAAAAGTTGTTAAGGGTCCTATTGCAAAAGCTGCATTTGATGAGAATAATAAACCTACAAAAGCAGCGGAAGGTTTTGCAAACAAAAACGGCGTCGGGGTTAATGACCTTTATGTAGAAGATAACTACGTATACGCAAAAATATTTATCAAAGGTAAAAACACAAAAGATTTGCTTCAGGAAAATGTTCCTTCAATATTTTCAAAACTTCAGGGACCGCATTTTATGAGATGGGGAAACAACGATGTTAAATTCTCACGTCCGATTAGATGGGTTCTTTCGCTCCTTGATGGGGAAGAAGTCAAAGTCAGAATTATTGATAAAGACTCTTCAAACATTACAAACGGACACAGATTCTCTAAACAGAATATTGTAATCAATAATCCTGATGAATATGTAAATAAATTAAGAGATGCAAAAGTTATAGTCGATCAGGAAGAAAGAAAAGAGCGTATTTTAGAATTAACTAAAAAAGAAGCAGATAAACTTAATGCAATTACTAAGATTTCCGATGACTTGTTGGAAGAAGTAACTTTTCTCTGCGAATGGCCGGTTGCTGTAGTATGCAATTTTGATGAAGCTTTCCTTACAATTCCGCAAGAGGTTGCAGTTACGGTTATGGAAACTCATCAGAGATATTTTGCGCTCTACACTAAAGAAGGTAAATTAATAAACAAATTTGTTACTATTACAAACTATGTAGGCGATGAGTTTGAAAACATTAAAGCCGGTAACTTGAGAGTAATCAAGGCAAGGCTGGATGATGCGGTATTTTTCTTTAACGAAGATACTAAAAAACCTCTTGAATCTTATGTTGAAAACTTAAAAGGCATGACTTTCCAGAAGGGAATGGGCTCTGTTTACGATAAAACTCAGAGAATAATTAAGCTTTCCGAAAAGATTTCATCAGAACTCGGAATTGATAAGCCTTCAATCAAGAGAACGGCAGAGCTTTGCAAAGCTGATTTAGCGACAAACCTTGTATTTGAATTTACAGAACTCCAAGGATTCATCGGGGCTGATTATGCAAGAGTATCCGGAGAAGATGCAGAAGTTGCGGAAGGTATTAAAGAACATTATTTCCCGCTTAATGCCGACAGCGAAACTGCAAAATCAATCGAAGGTCAGATTGTAGGTATTGCAGATAAAATCGATACAATTTGTGCAGTATTTGTATCCGGTAAAAAACCAACCGGCTCTTCTGACCCGCTGGGCGTAAGACGTGCAGCTTTAGGTATTATTAAAACAATTCTTGAACATAACTTAAAACTTGATATCTCAAAATTGATTAATGAAACATTAGAACTTCTTCCGATGAAGGCTGATGTTAAAAAAGACGTTGAAGAGTTCTTTGTTCAAAGATTGATTATTTTTATGAATAACGATTATTCAAAAAATATTCTGGAAGCATGCTCAACAAATAACCCTTGCAAAGACTTCTGCGATTATTCTGAAAGAGTAAAAGCAATTTCAGGCGGAGTCGATGAAAAGCTCATTGAAAACGCAAACAGGGTTCTTAGAATATTAAAAGAAGAAGCAGGTGAAATTAAGCCGGAACTCTTTGTACTCGGGGCAGAAAAGGATTTGTATAAGGCAATTGAAGGCGTAAAATTTGACGGTGATTACAAAAAATATCTCAAAGAACTAACAGACATAAATCCTGCTGTTACAAAATTCTTTGATGATGTTCTTGTAATGGACAAAGACGAAAAAATTAAAAATAACAGGCTTGCACTATTGAAGAGTTTGAAAAATAAGTATATAATACTAACAGATTTCTCAAGATTGTAAAAATTTGTAACAAGTTCCGTAAAAACAGTCAATTTTTATCTTGAGGAGACTTTATAAAAGTACAAGTGAAGGTAGTAAAAACAAAGAGGTCGTTATGTTCAACCTGAAATTTTTAAAGTCACTGAAACAAGCATTAGATACAAAAGCAAACTTATTAACATTCTCTAGCGGTCAAAGGCAGATGAATGAGAGTTATATAGAGTCATTGTCAAGCAATGAACTAAAAATAAAAGCTGACGAACAGAGGCTGGAAGCAATGGTCAGACAACAATTAAAAGAAGAGTTTCCTAATATTGAAAAGAGTTCTTCTTACGACTTACTGGTTGACGCTGTCATCCACAATTACAAGTCAAAACAGCTTCAAGCCACCGATGATGCCGTGATTGAATAAAAGAGCATCACAAATTAAAAAAATAATTAAACCGCCCTTTTTGAGGGCGGTTTTTAAGTTAAGTTATTGTCGGGCTGCCGGTCTGGCGTCTTTGCGGGGGTAAATGTTTTGGGCTTACCTCCCAAAGTGCCGTCATTCAGAGGGCGTCAGCCCGAAGAATCTCTATAACTTTTGTAAAAATTTTCTATTCACAATTCACTCCTCACTATTTACCAATAAGACACATTTGTCCGTCATAAACCTTGACTTGTATTTTTATTTAATGTAAAAATAATACTATGCAGTTTAAAATACAGCTGCTTTGAAAAATATGAGATTATTAAAAAACTAAGCACAGGCTTAGTTTTTTTATTAGGAGCTTAATGGGAAATTATAAAAATATATCTTATTATTTGATAATTAGTTTAATCTTTATACTCGGAATTTATCTGCGCACGGGATTGTATATATCAAATAATGTTTTTGAAGATGATGAATGCAGGCTTATCATTTCCATGCTGGACAAAAATCTATGGCAGATGTTTTTGCCTCTTGGTTTTGCACAATCTGCACCTCCGGTATTCATGCTATTTTCTAAGCTTGCAGGCGAATTATCAGGATATGCGGAAGCGGCAATGAAATTTATTCCGTATATTTCGGGAATTGCTGCCTTTGCTGTATTTTTCTTATTTTGCAAAGAATATTTTTCCAAAAAATTATCTGTAATAATTTGTTTATTTTTGTTTGCGGTAAACCAGAATTATATTACATATTCTACTGTATTTAAGCAGTATTCCGCGGATGTTTTATTCTGTATTTTATGTTTATATTTTCTACCCAAAATAAATATTGCCGCGCTAAGTACAAAAAAACTAATTATCCTTTCGCTTGTATTAATTCTTCTGCCCCTATGTTCGCTCCCGTCAGCGTTGTTTATTGCCGCCTTTATTGTTCTGAATTTGATTAGTAATTTTAAAAACAAAGAATTTTATAAAAAAACTGTTCTCATATTAATCCCGTTTGTTTTTTGTATGGGAATATATTATATATTTAACCTTGCTCCGTCAAAAGTGAATCTGGATACGATATTTCCGAACTACTGGGACGACGGGTTCTGGAAATTATCAATAATTGATTTTATAAGAATATTCTCACTCAATTTAAAATTTGATTTTACACCGAATAATCTGACCCTGTTTGAAATGATTCCGGTCATCTGGGGAAGCGTTATTTGTGCAATTGATAAGTCAGAAAAACGCAAGACATCGCTTTTTATATTGTTTTCAATTATGATTGCCTTTTTTACGTCACTTTTACATATTTATCCGCTTGCAGGCAGGGTCGGGTTGTTTTTGTCTCCGCTCTTTATACTTACTTCAATTCTTCCGGTTGATAAGTCTGAATTCCCGAAACCGCAGTTTTGGGCTGCTATAGTGTTCATCATTTTTGCATTTTGCGGATATTCAGTAAATTATCTTTCAAAATACAATGACAGCTCGAAGATTTTCGGATATTCACCCGCTTCATTAATGCTGGAGTTAAAAGGGAGATTTAATCAAAATAAGGATGTGGTATTATGTAATGCAGCGTCTTCTGCCAGTTATGTTTTTTATTCAAGCAAGTATCATTTTGATACTCCTGATGTTTTTGAAATGGACATTAAATTAGCAGATGAAAAGGGTGTTTATGAATATTTAGAAAGTCTTAAAAAAAATCAAAATTATTGGTTGTATCTGATAAAAGACTACAGACAGAAACCGATTTTTCCTTATATTCATAAGTGGCTTGAAAATAAGAAAATTTTGTATTCCAAACAGGAAAGAAATTCGTATTTAATTTATTTTGAGAACTAAATTATGTCAAATCTATCAATCGGAAAAAACGGAGAAGAAATTGCAAAAAATTATCTTATAAAAAACGGATATAAGATAATCGATACAAATGTGCGGTTTTCAAGGTTTTGTGAAATTGATATTATTGCACTTGATAAAAAAACTCTTGTATTTGTTGAAGTTAAAACCAGAAAGACAGATGTTTGCGGTCATCCTTTTGAAGCAATAACAAAGAGTAAATATCAGCATATAAAGCAAGGGCTTTTTATGTATCTGCAGGAACACAAAGAGTATAAAAGCTATAGAATAGATGCAATTTCAATTTTGTTAAAACCGGAGGTAAAAATAGAGCACCTGAAAAACATTTAGTTTTCAAAATATTCAGCAAGTTCCTGAACGACTCTGATTTCATCATGCACATGGAATAACGGGTAATCATTATTGACAGAACAAAAGAGACCGCCAATTTCAAAAGCATTACCTGTAGCAATTTTTATAACCAGATTATTACCAAAAAATGACAAACTAATTCGATTTCCGCCATAAGTTTTTCCCAAATTACTTATTTTTTCCATTAAAGAGGGGTTTAGAAGATATCTGGCTTCAATCTCGTCATCGGAATATATATTGTAGATTTTGTCAAGTTCAACATCTTCCAGATATATTTGTTTTAACTTATAACTGTATTGAAATTCATCTTTGGGCATCAGTATTGTATTTGAATAATTTTTTCCTTTAAATTTTAGAAAGATAAAAACTTTATTACTCTTTAGAACAACTTCTGAAATTTTGTACCAGCTTCCGTTTTTCGTTATTCCAGTAAACGTATCCTCCAATGTAATATCAGTTTCCGGAGGTAAAAGCCTTGATTGTATAATAAGCGTTGTATCATTGGAAAAGAGTTGCGCGGCATGAGCCCATTGTATATTTCCCATGCACTCACAAAATACGGGCATAATATCTTTCTTCAGCTTCATCACAAAATTTGTTTCAAAATATGAATAAACTACAGCGGAGAACATTAGAAAGATAAATGCAAATATAGGCGCCAATGCCCAAAAATTTCCTAAATATTCTTCAAAAAAATCTAAAAATGCAACGGTTAATATCATTAAAAGAAGAGCTGACATTATAATAAAAATAGATATAAAAGCCTGCAATCTTCTCTGTTTTTCAAATTTTTGAAGTCTTGGTTTAATCTTTTTGTTATATTTAATTAAAAAATCATCTGCACTCATAGTATTGATTATAAGTATCTAACCAGTATGACTCAATAATATAGATAAAGTATTTTGTTTATGTTACAATTTGTACAATTAAGAGTGAGGAATAGTTATGACAGATTTAAGAGATAAATATGAGGTCGTTATAGGGCTTGAGGTTCACGCCCAGCTAAAGACTAAATCAAAAATTTTTGCGCCGGATTCAACCGAGTTCGGGAACGAACAGAATTCACAAATCAGCGCAATTACTTTAGGTATGCCGGGAGTTTTACCGGTTCTGAATAAAGAGTGCGTAAATATGGGAATTCTTCTGGGACTTGCGCTTAATTGCGAGATTCCAAAAAGATGTAAATTTGACAGAAAACAGTATTTCTACCCTGACCTTCCTAAGGGATATCAGATTTCACAATACGATGAGCCGATTTGTGTTAACGGCTGGATTAATGTAAAAGGTAAAAGAATCGGTATTACAAGGGCGCACCTTGAAGAAGATGCCGGAAAACTCGTTCACGTAGGCGCTGCCGGAATCAACGGCGCAACATATTCACTTGTTGACTTAAACAGAGCCGGAACTCCGCTTCTTGAAATCGTTTCCGAGCCTGATATGCGCTCAAGCGAAGAAGCAAGAAACTATATGGAAGAGCTTAGAGATATTGTAAGATACTTAGGAGTTTGCGACGGAAACCTCGAAGAAGGCTCTATGAGATGCGATGCTAATATTTCTATTATGCCGAAAGGCTCCGATAAATTCGGTACAAGAGCTGAAATCAAAAACGTAAACAGTTTCTCGGCGCTTCAAAGAGCAATTGAATATGAAATTGACAGACAGATAGAAATTGTTGAAGGCGGCGGCGAAGTCGTTCAGGAAACAAGACTCTGGGATGATAACCTCAAAGAAACCCGCTCAATGAGAGGTAAAGAGGACGCTCACGATTACAGATATTTCCCTGAACCGGATTTAATGCCTCTTGAAATCTCAAGAGAATGGGTTGAAGAAATAAGAGCAAAAATGCCTGAGCTTCCGGAAGCTAAACGTCAGAGATATATGGGCTTAGGGCTTAGCGAATACGATGCTTGCGTTATAGTTGAGCAAATGCCTTTAGCTTTATTCTTTGATAAAGTTCTTGAACTCGGAGCTAATCCAAAAACTGCAGTTAACTTTATTATGGGCGAGATTGCAGCATACTTAAAGGAAAACAAAGTTGAAATTACAGATACAAAATTAACGCCGGAAAACCTTGCAGAACTTATCACTTTGATAGAAAAAGGCACAATTTCAAACAATATCGGCAAACAAATTCTTGTTGAAGATATGATTACAAACGGCGAGAAGGCTTCAGCAATCGTTGAAAGAAAAGGTTTGAGCCAGATTTCAGATGAAGGCGCAATTAAGGCTATCGTTGAAAATGTTATTAACGCTCATCCAAAAGAAGTTGAATCTTACAAAAACGGTAAAACAAATCTGTTGGGCTTCTTTGTCGGTCAGGTTATGAAAGAAACTAAAGGCAGAGCTAACCCTAAGACCGTTAACGAACTGGTAAGAGAAATTCTCGGTTAGTTTAAATTTTACGGAGCAAGCTCCACACTACTTCACTATGGAGTGATTAAGTGACATAGAAAAAAGTTAAGGCTGGGAGAAACCCAGCCTTAACTTTTTCCGTTATAGGTCAAGCTTCAGCCCGACCTTGCTTAGTGATTTTTACAAGGCAGAAGAAATGCGTTAATTGAGCGGCAGCGCGCGTTCCCTTTTCAGCGGAGAGGGTTAGGGAGGGGGTGTTCTTTACATTGTCTGCCCCCCCCGCATTTGTAGCTCACTGGCGTTCGCACAACTGCGACCTCCCCAACTTGGGAGGTAAGCGCGATTATCGGGCGCTGATAATGCGCTAATTGAGCGACAGCGTGCGTTCCCTCGCCCCATTAGGGGAGAGTGGATTTGCGAACGGACGACATGTACAGCAATGACGACAGACCGGTATATTCACTTACTAACCCGAACTACTTCCAGTAGTAGCGTGGAGCTCGCTCCACGGGCATTGTGTAAGTTATTGTCGGGTTTCACCCAAACTACTTTTCTCAGTCACCCAGTCGCCAATAAACTCACTCCTAAATACCTGAACACTTAATCACTGAAAAATCTCCTATGCATTGCGTTCAATTTTAGGTTCAGGGAAATTGACAGTGTTATTATGATAGCTGTTCAAAGCTTTGCCAACATTGCGTATTATCAATCCGGCTTCATTTGTTATAATATTTTCCGGCTTTATTGCGGCTTTTGTTGAAGGTTTTGAAGCGGCATTTTGCTCACAATACTTAATATAATCATCATAAGGCATCTCATTATTAACAGATGCTTGAGCGCCGGAAACCTGTTTTTGAATTGCGGCATCTCCCAAACTCTGGAGCGACTCTGCCTGCTCTTGTGTACTTATATTGTTTTCTTCACAATACTGCTGATATTCTTCCATTGTAACAACGCCGTCGCCGTCATAATCCATAGCCTCGTCGTATCTTGGCTCTCCGTCTTTTGCATAAACCGCCGGTTTGTTATTCTGCGCATGATTATTATTAAAACCGCTTGATACCGCTAAATTTTGCAATAATTGTAAATCAAGTGATAAGCCGTCTGACATATTAAAAGCCTTTCTATTATAAATATATAAAAATTATATCATACTTTTGATTTTTTTCAATCGTTAAAAAGAATTATATAAAATAAAAAACAGGGAGTAACCTTAAAGCCACGCCCTGTTAATAATCTCATATATAAATTTACATAGACTTTCTGTCTGCAATTTCTTCCATCTTATGATCAGCAAGTCTTGAATCACCCTTAACTCTTGAATATGCAAGATACCCATTCATTCTTTCAATCTTTGTAAGATTCTTAGAACCGCACTTAGGACATACATCCATGTTCAATTCCTGGTGACCGCAGTCGTCGCAGTATGAAAGTGACAAGTTAACACCTTCATAGAAGCCCATATCCATTGCTCTGTGAATCAATGTTTCAACAGCTTCAGTATTGTAATCAATCGGATATTTTACGTACTGAATCTTTCCTCCGTTCAATAAATCCCAGAAGCGTTTTTCCAGATCCTGCTTTTGAATAGGAGTTATATCCTCGCTTACATGGCAGTGGAAAGAATTTGATACATAAGGTTTATCAGATACATTTGCAACAATTCCGAATTTCTTTCTGAACTGTTTTACCTGCAATCCGCAAAGGTTTTCAGCCGGAGTTCCGTATATTGCGTAAAGAATTCCGTCTTCTTCCTTAAACTGCTGGGTCTTTTTGTTAATGTATTCCATAACTTCAAGCGCAAATTCTCCGTCTTCCACAAGAGATTTACCATTATATAATTCCTGCAATTCATTCAATGCAGTAATACCAAATGAAGCTGTAGAAGATTTTAACAAAGGTCTGATTTTATCGTGGATACCCAGATGACCGCCTAAGAATCCGCCTTCGCAGAAGGCAAGAGGGTTTACGGATGCCTTCATTTCTCCTAAGTAGTCATAAGTTCTTTTATGTAACTTTCTGATTAATTCAAGATAGTAATCCAGAACTTCATAGAAATCTTTGCTTTCCTTTTTAGCCTTGGCATAAATCATCGGAAGGTGAAGGCTTATTGCACCAATGTTGAAACGACCTACAAAAATAGGGGCATCATTTTCATCAGCAGGCTTCATTCCGCCTCTTTCGTACCAAGGTGATAAGAAAGCTCTGCAGCCCATCGGAGAAACGACTTTACCGTATTTTTTGTACATTTCAGCAACATAACCTTCGCCTGTCAGTGAAAGCCAGTCAGGATACATTGTTTTCTTAGAGCACTCAACACCTGCTTTAAACAAATCTTCATTAATCTTGCCCGGTCCGTGAAGGTTTTCATCATACAAGAATACAATTTTAGGGAACAATACCGGTTTTTTGCATTCTTTTTTGCCCTGTCCGCCTTTTCTGATTCTGAGCATAGCTAATGTTGCCATCTTTTCGTAAACACCGGTTCCTAAGCCTGCGGTAACAGTAATAAACGGATAATCTCCTCTTGAAGATGCTACCGTATTAAATTTGTATTCCCAGCCCTGGAAACCTTGTTCAAAATCTTTTTCGACATCAGCCATTGCAGCTTCTCTTGCTTTTTCAAAAGACAGACCTAAGCAAAGGTATTTATCGTACTGTCTCTGGTAAGTTTTTTCAGCGTAAACAGCAAGAATTTTATCGACTTCCGCAACAGTGAAACCGCCGTACTGCTGGCTTGCTGCAGCCATTACAATATCACCGATTACATCAAAAGCAACGTCAAGAGACTTAGGCTCGTTGTACCACAAATTACCCATCTCAAAACCGCCTTTGAGAACGGAAGCCACATCAAATAAGCAGCAGTTCATTGTATCGCGTCTTGCAGACATATCATGAATATAAATATAACCGTCTCTGATTGCCTGAAGCTCATCTACTGTTAAGAAGAACTTTTTATACAATTCTTTGTTTAATTCGTTAAAAATCAAAGAACGTTTTGTGGAAACAAGTGTAGAATCGGCATTTGCATTTTCCTTGTCGCCGATGTACATAATTCTTTGTGATTCCTGATAAACTTTGTCTAACATGTGCACAAAATCCTGTTTGTAGTTTCTGTAATTTCTGTAGCTTTGTGCAACTTTCGGGTTAATGTGCTCAAGAGCACCTTCAACCAGATTGTGCATATCTGCTATAGTGACTTCCGTCTTATTCATTTTTACAACATTATTATCTACAAAGTCGCATATTTCTTTCAACTCGTTATCAGAAAGCTCTACAAGCATTCTTGTTGCAGATTTTTTTACAGCGTTAATGATTTTGTTATTGTCGAACTCTTCTTTTGTGCCGTCTTTTTTGATAACGTACACACAGTTAACTTTGATAGGAGTAATCTTTGGTAATTCATTCACTTTTTGAAGCGGAGATATTGTACTTCCCTTCATTACATCGGTTACTTTTGCCGGAGAGGTAAATTCTACTATATTTCTTTCCTTATTTAAACTATTTTGCATTGTCCTTACGACCTCCTAATCTACACTAAGGCCAGCTATTTTCTCAGCTTTCCTCTTTCTATTTAGAGAATAACATTCTCTTCCCAAAATCTAATCCTATATATAAATGATAATTCAAAAGCCAACACTAATCAACAAATTAATAAAACGTCACAAAGGTGGCAAATGCAATAATAATACTATTTTTACATTTCTCAATATTGTAAAATTTGTTACGTTTTTAGCATGATTTTTTTGTTAATTTCTTGACAAATCCTGTAGTCGTTAGCAATTGTTTATGAGACACTTATCATATAAAAACAATCGGGCATGACATAAAGTTATCCGGGGGGGAATTTTTCAGTAATCAAGTGACATGGTGATTAAGCGGGAGTTTATTAGTGACTGAGAATATAAAAATACAGATGCGGGATGCGGTAAATCTTTGATTTACCGCATCAAAGAGAAATATAACATCAAAAAGAAATATAGGTCAGGTTTTAGCCCGACAAAAACTTCCACCTCTTTACATTACCCCCCCTTTATGCTCTAATAAAAAGAGGTTTGACACTATATTCAGGGAAAATCGGGATTAAAATTATTTAGTCCGGTTTTGCAAACTGATAAAATTTAAGTAGGAGAGGTTATGAAAACAGAAGAAAGAACATTTGTTGCGATTAAGCCGGACGGTGTAAAAAGAGGTATGATAGGCAAAATTCTTGAAAGGTTTGAAAACAAGGGCTTCAAGATTGTCGCAATGAAATTACTTCAGGTAACACCTGATTTGGCTGCAAAACATTATGAAGAACATCAGGGCAAACCTTTTTATAACAGACTTATACACTATATTACAAGCGGTCCTATTGTTGCAATGGTTGTAGAAGGGTATGAGGCAATAGAAAGCGTTCGTCATATTGTCGGCGCAACAAACCCGCAGAAAGCTGATGTTGGAACGATTAGAGCGGATTTTGCACAGGTTATGGAATACAATATTATCCACGCTTCTGATTCTCCTGAAAGCGCTCAAAGAGAAATTAATCTCTACTTCAAGCCGGAAGAAATTTATGACAACTGGCAGTCTATGCTTGAAATGATTACTTTTGATGAAGAAAGATTTCAGGGCTAAAGAGTATTTTGCCGGTGTAATTTGAACATTCACAATAAAAAATGCAGCTCAGGCTTTGCGTGACAAAAACATTAATTGTAATGGATTGCCGCGGCGCTCATGCGCCTCGCAATGACTGTAAACTTAGAAGTAAGCCAACAAGCTTACCGTCATTCAGAGCCCGACAGCAATTCAGGGGCGAAGAATCTCTAAAACTCTATTCACTATAACCGGGGGAGAACCCCTCACCCGCATCTGTAACTTTCGCCTTCCGGCTCAAGAACGGCTGCTCCCTCTCTTGGATTATTCGGGGTGTCGGAAAGTTCACAGCTTCCCTCCACCTTACGGGCTAGGCAAAGCCGTCGCCCTACCG
>CALUVI010000028.1 GCA_944324185.1 Candidatus Gastranaerophilales bacterium
GCACATACAGGCTTTCCGTTAATATGAGTAACTTCTTCATGCGAGCGTTCTTCTATCGGAATTTCATTCCCTGATTTAATTGAAATATCAATAGTAGAAAGCGGAGCAGCTATATAAAACGGTATATTGTGGTATTTTGCGGCAATCGCTACAGTATACGTTCCGATTTTGTTAGCAGTATCACCATTGGCTGCAATTCTGTCCGCGCCGACAACAACCATATCTATCATGCCTTTTTTCATAAAATAAGAACACATTCCGTCAGTAATAAGCGTAACAGGAATACCGTCCATAGCAAGTTCAAAAGTAGTAATTCTTGCCCCCTGCTGGCGCGGACGGGTTTCGTCAGCAAAAACCTGAATCGTGCTGTCTTTTGCATAAGCCGAACGCACTACCCCGAGAGCGGTTCCGTAACCTACAGTTGCCAGAGCACCGGCATTACAGTGAGTAAGTATCGTTGCGCCTTTTGGAACAACTTCTGCGCCATAATCACCGATTTTCTTATTGATTTCAATATCCTCATCCTCAAGTCTTATCCCGTTTGCTTTTAACTCCTCTATAATCCCTGAAATATCGGATTTTGAATTTTTTATCACCTCAATTTGTTTTTCACACGCCCACATAAGATTGACTGCAGTAGGGCGGGAAGTTTTCATATATTCAGCTTTTTCAATAAGTTTTTTGACAAACTCATCCCGTGTAAGCCCCTGTTTTTCAAGTTCCTGAGCATAAAGAATTACACCGTGAGCCCCTGCAATTCCTATTGCCGGCGCGCCTCTTACTATCATATTTCTGATAGCAGCAAACATTTCATCGCCTGATGTTATATTAACAAACTTATATTCATAAGGTATAACCGTCTGGTCAACCATATTTGAATAATTATCAACCCATTCTATTGTTTTTATTTTTGACTTAAATTTCATTTTTTCCTCTCATTATTTAATCTCAAAATCTACACTTGAGTTCTGATTATTTTCCTTTTTTACTCCTGTAACAAGTTCGTACACATAAGCGGTAACTAACCCTGAAAAAGCATTAAACAAAGCACTTATACCGGCCATAAGTATCATAAGCAGAACCATCACAACAAAAGAGCCAAAACTTGTCAGGAAAAATCTCAAAAATCCCTGCGTATAAGAAGGGAACAACCAGCCCATAAGCATACTCAGCGGAGTATAAACAATAGAAAATCCTATAAATGATACGAAACCGATAAGTGCACCGAAAATACAGCCTTCCCTTACGCTAATTATGCCTATTAAATCATTCCGCTTAAGATAAACAATAACAAGCGCAGACAGAAACAGGATAAGAACCATAAAACTTAAAAAGCTTAAATATGGAACAATAGTAATGAATCCCAGAATCGCTCCTGTAAAAATGCTTATTAGTGTAATTTGTTTCAGTAATAATAAGTTCATATTCAACTCCTTATTAAATAGTTATTCTGCCGAGATATGTCCTCTTAGTGCTGTATAAGCTGCAACATACGGAGAGGCAAGGTAAATAAATCCTTTTGTGTTTCCCATTCTGCCCTGAAAGTTTCGGTTTTGTGTTGCAAGACAGACTTCTCCGTCTCCTAGTATTCCGGCATGAACTCCGACGCAAGGACCGCATCCCGGAGCCAGTATTGCGGCATTAGCTTCTACAAAAATATCAATCAAACCTTCTTTCAGTGCCTGTTTAAAGACATCTTTTGAAGCAGGAGAAATAAGCATTCTTACATCAGGATGAACTGTTTTGCCATTAAGTATTCCTGCAACAATTCTCAAATCCTCAATTCTGCCGTTGGTACAGGTTCCGACGTACACCTGATTAACTTTCACATCCTTGAGTTCTTCAACTGTTTTAGTATTATCAACTGTATGCGGACAAGAAACCGTATGAGGAACATCTTCCGCATTAATTTCTATAACTTTTTCATATACTGCATCCTTGTCCGGCAGAATCTGCCTGAATTTATCTTCTCTGCCTCTTTCGCGTAAAAATTCTTTTGTTTTTTCATCTGCAACGAATAAGCCGCATTTTGCCCCTGCTTCCACTGCCATATTTGCAAGAGTGAATCTTTCAGACATAGACATATTTTCAATAGCATCACCGGTAAACTCAAGAGCTTTATAAGTGGCACCGTCTGCACCTATCATTCCGATAAGATAAAGCATCAAATCTTTAGAACAAATTCCCGGTTTAAAATGTCCTCTTACAACAATTTTATAAGTTGCAGGAACTTTAAGCCAGGTTTTACCCAGAGCCATTGCAACAGCGACATCGGTAGAGCCCATGCCGGTCGCAAAAGCTCCTAAAGCACCTGATGTACAGGTATGAGAATCAGCGCCCACCAGAACTTCTCCGGGATTTACAAAAGTCTCAATAAGTCTCTGATGACAAACACCTGCTCCAACGTCGGAAAGCACAGCCCCGTATTCTTTATGAAACTCTCTTAAGACCATATGCGTATTTGAAAGTTCTTTTCTTGGACTCGGAGAAGCATGGTCTATAAACAAAATAGTTCTCTCCGGATTATTAAGCTTATCCTTGCCGAGTTTCTTAAATTCTTGTACGGTCAAAGGTCCTGTGCCGTCTTGAACCGCTGTTACATCAACTTTTGATATAACAAGCTCACCCGCGTGAACTTCTTTTCCGGCGTGTTCTGAAATTATCTTTTCTGCTAAAGTTAGTCCCATTTACTCCCCCTTTTGTAAATTTAATACCTTTATTTTATCACAATTAGAGATTTTTGTTATAAAATAGAGATGTAATTTCTATTTTATATTTTAAATATGTCTGGTTTTTGAGGAGTAAAGTTTTGATTATAAATAAAAGAAGAGTTTGTTTTTTTGCAATATTGGGGATTTTTTGTCTATTCTTGGCTTGTTTGAGTACAAATTATGATTATGATCTTTTCGCAAGATTAATTGTCGGCGAAAGGTTTATTGAACACGGGATTTTACCGTTTAAAGACTTTCTTTCATATACTCCGACTCACCCGTGGTATGATCATGAATGGGGTTCGGGAGTTATATTCTATTTTATTTTAAAACATTTTAATGCAGCAGGTTTAATTGTTTTTCAAGCATTAATGATGTTTCTTACAGCCTTTTTTGTTATAAAAACACAGGCTTTGCAAAAACGAGCTTTTCCCCCGTCATTAATTTTTATGTCAATATTTCTGGTTTTATATCTCAGATTAAATCCGGAATTAGTGAGGTGTCAGCTTTTTAGTTTTCTGTTTTTCAGTGTATTCTTATATATTCTGGAAGGTACCAGAAGGGAAAAGTTTAAAGGAATCTTTACAAATCTTATATGGCTTCTGCCGGTTCTTGTGATTCCGTGGAATAACGTTCACGGTGGTGTTGTATCCGGACTGGGGCTTATTGCAATGTATTTTGCCGGAGCTGTTTTAGAGAAAAAAAACTGGAAAAAATATCTTGGTACACTTATAAGTTCAGGGCTTCTTCTCGTTATAAACCCTTATGGAATCAGGTATCTGGACTTTTTGTTTTCCGCTGCTACAAAACAAAGAACATATATTGTAGAATGGTGGCCTTTTTTTGCTAAAAGACACATATTATACTACTTGCCTGCGAGTATTTTTGCAGTATTCGGGTTAGTATGCAATTTTGTAAAAAAGCAAAAATTTGATATTACAAAAACTATAGTTTTAACGGTAACTATTTATCTGGGGCTTGCACACGTTAAACTTCTTTCACTATCTGTAATTGCGGCAGCCTCACTTTGTTATAATGATATAGTTTCTTTATTTAAAAAATCAAAAAAATATCTCAGACAAATTGAAAAAAGTTTGTATCCGGCTATAATTATTCTTGCATTCACCATTCCGCTTTTCTCTCCGCTTGTTCCAAGAGCAGATGCGGATAAATTCCCTTTTTACGAGATTGAATTTTTAAAGATTAATAATATCAAAGGTAATATTGTTGTTCCGTTTGCTCTCGGAAGTTATACGTCTTATAAGCTGTATCCTGACAATCTGATTTATATGGACGGAAGATATGAAGAAGTTTATAACGACGAAGAATTTATGACGCTAAAAGATTATGAAATGGTTGAACCAAACTGGAAGGATATAATGAATAAATATCCTACAGAAATACTTATGCCGCGAAGAACAAGCACGGTCTATGAGGTTTTGAAGCAGGATCCCGGCTGGGTTCATATTTTTGACGGCAGAAACTGCGGTATATTTGTAAAAAAAGGACAGGAAAAATTCTCATATTTTGAACCTGAGTATGATATAGAATATTACAGAAAAACAATGTTTAAACATGGAGATTTCACAAATGACTAATCCGTTAAAATATACCTGCCTGTTCGGCGGCGGTGCAATCAGAGGAATGGCTTATATTGGAACAATAAGAGCGCTTGAAGAATTAGGCATAGAATATGATATAATAGGGGGCTCCTCGGTCGGTGCAGTGATGGCAGCACTGATTGCCAGCGGATACAAGTCTTATGAACTTGAAAATTTGTTTATGAAAGTCAATTTTGATCTTTTTAAAGATATACATCTCGGATTCGGTAATGCTTTTGCAATAAGCAAAGGTGAAATTTTTCTGGATTGGTTAAATGAGCTTTTGCTTAAAAAGCATGAAAAAGTTAAGAACAGGAATGTAAAGTTTAAAGATCTGGAGAAAAATCTTGTTATTATAACAACAAACCTGACAAAATTTTGTAATCAGGAATTCTCTAAGATTCAGACTCCTGATTTTGAACTGGCAAAAGCCATAAAGGTATCTTCCAGCATGCCGGGGCTAATGGCACCATACAAGTACAATGACTGCTATCTTGTAGACGGAGATTTGCAAAAAGCTTCTCCTATGTGGAGATTGTCTGATACTTTAAATAATTCTGAGAGCAGAATTTTAGAATTCAGACTTGAAGGAGATTACAGCAAAGATGAGAAGAACCCGATATCATTTATAAACACTATTTACAGCTGCGTTACAGATATCGCAACAGATTTTGTAACAGAGCTTTACGGACAAAACGACAGGTTTGACTGCATAAGAATTAATACAGGCGATATTTTCTTTGCTGACTTTAATCTTAATAAAGAAGAGAGAAGAAAACTTATTGAAATCGGGTATAACCAGACTATGCATTACTTTAAAAGTGTATTACCAGTAAAGAAGCAAAAACTGGAAGAAATATATTCAAAAATCCTTACATACCTTAAAAAAGCTCTGAAGGGCTTAAAGGCTAACAATGTAGAAGAAGTCCAGTGGTGGTTTGGAGACATTTTTACCGTATTATGCGAAAATAAGGAAATTATAGATCCTACTATTTACAGAAAGATAGCAGACCTGAGAAACTCGCTGGTCAAAGGTTCGACGACTGTTTTACTTTTCCACACCTGTTTTAAAGGTGCCAAAAGGCTTGAAGCAGAAATGAGAGACGTAATAATGGTTGTAAACACACGTGTTAATGACCTCAGATTATATCTGCAAGACTTTCCTGATTGTAAATTTTTGTAAAACTTTACTAAAAAAAGGGGTATTTTTGTAATATTTCTTAACAAAAGTATTGAATTTTATATACTTCTGATATATCATAAGTATATAAGGATTATTTGTTATGTGTTCGTCAATCCTTATAAGAAATCGGTAAATTGAAATTGATAGTCGCGACATCTGATTCAATCTTCCGCAGGAAATCCAAGCCGGCAGGCTTCCCTTCCGGATATTACATTTACCTTTAATAATCTCAGACCGGCAGTTCTGCCTATTCGTCAAATTATATTTCCACATAAAACGTCAAGCTGGTAGCTCTATCTATACGTCAAGTTACATTTCCCCCCCCCACCATCAAGGAGTTTAACAGTATGAAAGAAACAACAATTAAAATGAAAAGAACAACCAACCCGTTAAGAAACGGTTTTGTATCATTCAATAGTGAAGATATCTCAGCTTATGTAAAAAAAATCAATTCATTCAAATCGCTTAATATTGAAGAGGAAAGAAAAGCTGCAAGAAATGCAAAACGCGGCGACAAGAACGCTAAAAAATTACTTGTACAATCTAATTTAAAACTTGTTTTAACAATTGCAAGAAAAGTTATCCATGTTTCAAAACTTCCGATGATTGATTTAATTCAGGAAGGAAATTTAGGTTTGATGATAGCGGCAGAAAAATTCAATCCTGAATTAGGATACAGATTTTCAACCTATGCAAGCTGGTGGATTAAACAATCAATGTTTAAAGCAATATCTGAACAGTCATACTGTATGAAAATACCTGTGTATATTCAGGAAACTTTATCCAGATTTTCAAAGGTTAAAACTGAAATGGAAAGGACATACAACTGTCAGGTAACAAACAAAGATGTTGCAGAAAAAATGAATCTTGAACCTGAGAAAATTGATACATATTTGTCCGCTTATACAACAACCGTATCAATTGAAGGCAGCTTTGACGGTAAAAACGGCAGTGAACTGAGTGTTGCGGATGTTCTTGAAGATGAGGGTACAAATGTTGAAGATTGTATCGAATATGAAGAATTAAAAAAAGAAATTGCAAATGTTGTATCCACTTTAAAAGAACGCGAACAGACAGTAATCAAAATGAGATTCGGACTGGAGAATTTTACCAAAACTACACTGGAAGATATCGGTAAAATGTTCGGTGTAACCAAAGAGTGTATAAGACAAACGGAAATGCGTGCACTAAATAAACTACGAACCAATTTTGCCTGGGGGCAAATATAATAGAACCTAATATATTTTGTGAGAGCAGGGCAGATTTAGTCTGTCCTGCTAATTTTTATTGAATTCTGGATTTGCACATTTGAGAGAAATATTTAATTTTATTAAGTAATTTAAGCGTTAATCTTTTTAAATTTACATGTTTATAGTATTATACGATATATTGGAGGAAAGGATTTAATATAATGTCGGTAGTGTTGGAACAGAAACAAGGTTTAATTGCGGGCGACGGACTTTTACCTGTAAAAATGGCTCAATATGCCAAAGAAAACGGCTTTGATGTGGTTGCAATATCACTTTCTAATGATAATTGTTCCCAGCTAAAAAAATACTGTTCAAAGGTTTATTCTTTCTGCCCCGGAGAAGTTCAGAAAATTGAGGACACTTTAAAAACAGAAGGAATTAAGCAAATAACTTTTCTCGGGAAAGTCAGCAAAACTATTTTAATTAAGCGCCCTAAGTTTGATGCGCGTGCAATTGACTTTATAAAAAAAGCTATAAGACTTAATGACGATAAAGTTATGCTTATGATAATAGAAGAACTGGAAAAAATCGGGGTAACAATTTTAGACCAGACTCTTTTTATCAAAAACTTAATGATTCCGTCCGGCATTCTGGGCAAAGTTCAGCCTACACAGGAACAAATTGATGATGTAAATTACGGTTACTGGCTGGCTAAAGAGACAGGAAAGCTTGATATCGGGCAGTCTGTTGTTATAAAAGACAAAATGGTTATGGCTGTAGAGGCAATTGAAGGAACGGATAAGTGCATAAAACGCGGATGTAAAATAGCAAGAAACCATTCCCGTGTTATAAAAGTTGCAAAACCGTCTCAGGACAAACGTTTTGATATTCCTGCCATCGGATTGAAAACATTAAAAACAATGAAAAAATATAAAGCAGACTTAATTGCGGTTGAGGCAGGCGAAACAATAATAGTCGACAGAGAAGAAGTTATTAAATACGCTAACAAGCACAATATTGTAGTAATGGCTGTTTAAGATTATGAAAAAGGTTTTTATTATTACAGGAGAATATTCAGGCGATATTCATGCCGGGTGTGTTGCGGAAATATTAAAGAATAGATTGCCTGATATTGAAATAGAAGGAATTGGCGGCGAGAATCTGCAAAAAGCCGGTGCTAAACTATTTTGTGACCATTCGAAGATGTCCGGCTTCGGTTTTAGTTTAAAAATGGCTGTGGAACATCTTGCTCTGGAAAAGAAAGTTTCCGAATATATTTTGAATTCATATAAACCTGATCTCGTATTGTTGGTAGATTACGGAACTTTTAATTTAAGAGTTGCAAAGAGATTAAAAGGACACGGGATAAAAGTTTTTCATTATATACCGCCGCAGGTATGGGCGAGCAGAAAATGGCGTATAAAAGGTATAAAAAAATATGTTGATGAGGTTCTTTGCATATTTCCATTTGAGACAGAAATGTACAGAGAATACGGAATAAATGTTCATTATTGCGGTCATCCACTTATCAAACAACTTCAGGAAAAGGCTGACAAGAAAGATTTTTTTGAGAGACACGGGCTTGATATAAAAAGACCGCTGGTTTCAATCTTTCCGGGGTCCAGACCGCTGGAACTTCAGTTTTTCGGAAAAACATTTATTAATTCTGCGAAAAAATTACAAAAACTTCATCCGGATATTCAGTTCTGCATCTCTCAAGCTCCGAATTTAAGTAACAATGTTTTTGATAAATACATTCGCAATTCTGATTTTAAGGTGATAAAAGGGGAAAATCAGGCGCTTTTAAGTGTTTCAGATTCTCTCATTCTTGCTTCGGGAACAGTTGCACTGGAAGCTGCCTTATATCAGGTACCTATGATTATAGGTTATAAAGGACCGTGGGTGCTTTATTTTGCATATTTGCTTTTAAGATGCATAAAAAAAGTTTCGCTCCCGAATATTATAACCGGTATGGATATTGTTCCGGAGCTTATTCAGGCAAAATTTAATGTAGAAAATATATGCTACGAGACAGAGAAGCTTCTTTATAATAAAAAATATCGTGAAGAAACTATTGAAAAACTCGGCAAGGTAAGAGAGAAACTTTCTGATAAATTTTCGGCTGAAGAAGCTGCCGGTGAGATAATAAAAGCTTTAAACTAAAGATTAGTTAAGACAAAAGGCGCGAAGTGCAATCTTGCGCCTTTTGTTAACATATAAAATTTTTAACTGTGATTAGGGCTTTCGTATTCAATCCCCATATCTTTTAGAGCATTAATAAACCTCTCTGCACAGGCATGCTGTACCTCCGGTGGTACAACACGCAATATTTCGACGGTTTTTGATATAATAGGGTCTTTATCATACCATCTGCAGCCATTAACAGGTTTTACCAGGTCATAAAATCTGTCAAGAGCTTCTTTAGAAACTTTTTGTTCTAATTTATCAAGAAAAACTACAGCATGTTCTTTTAATTCTTCCTGATAATTTTTTAAAAGCTCAATTACTTCCAATAGCTTCGGGTCATGGTCATACCATCTCTTATAAGCGGGACTCATTAAATACCCCCTTTATTTGATTTTCGGTTTCATCATTATATCTATATATTTTACCGCCTAAGTTTTGAAGTTTATATTCAAATTCTTCATAACCGCGGTCAATATGGTGAAGTTTTTCTACGGTAGTTTCGCCGTATGCCGTCAAACCGGCAATAACAAGCGCTGCTCCCGCTCTTAAATCACTGGCTGCAACAGTTGCACCTGTTAAATTTTTAACACCTTTAACAATAGCGTGGTTCCTGTCCTGATGTATATCAGCCCCCATTCTTCTCAAATCCGGAACCTGCATAAAACGGTTTTCGTATAAGCTTTCCGTAATGATACCGACACCGTTTGCCGTTGTAAGCAAAGTCATTGCAATGGCTTGCAAGTCGGTAGGAAAACCCGGATACGGCTGGGTTACAAAGTTTATTGAGGTCAACCTGCTCCGGCAGCTTACTTCAATCGTTGTCGGTTCAATAAGTTTTATATTTGCACCCATTTTAATTAATTTATCATTAAAAAATGTTAAATGAGCAGGAAATACATTTTTGATAACAGCTTTGCCTTTTGTAGCCACGACCGCTGCCATAAAAGTTCCGGCTTCTATTCGATCCGGAATGGTGGTATATTCGGCAGAATGTAAGTTTTCGGCTTTGACACCGTTTATTATAATTTCAGAAGTGCCTGCTCCTGTTATATCAGCGCCGATGGTATTCAAAAAATTTGCAAGATCAATAATTTCCGGCTCCTGTGCAGCATTTTGGATTCTTGTAGAGCCTTCTGCAAGAACCGCTGCCAGCATCAAATTCTCTGTTGCGCCTACAGACGGTATATCGAGATAAATATCCGTACCTACCAGCTTTGAAGCTTTGGCATGAACATATCCGTTCTCAATTTTAATTTTAGCCCCGAGAGCTTCTAACCCCTTGATATGAAAATCAACTCTTCTTTCTCCGATGGCACAGCCTCCGGGAAGCGCCACGATAGCTTCTTTGCAGCGGGACATCAGGGCTCCGAGAATAATAAAAGAAGCTCTCATTTTGCTTACCAGTTCATATTTAGCAGTGATAGATGTTATATTTGAAGCATCAACTTCTACAGATTTTTCATTCTTATCATAAACATATTTAGCACCGAGATCTGACAAAACATTAAGCATAATGTCCACATCAGTAAGGTGGGGAACGTTATAAATTTTTGTTTTGCCTTTGACAAGAATAGTGGCAGCAAGGTGTTTTAATACCGCATTTTTAGCACCTCCGATAGAAACCTCTCCTCTAAGAGTCTCTCCGCCTATTATTTTGAACTTATCTGCCAAAATTCCTCCAATCTTAATATAATAATACAATTATTAAGTTTGAATGTAAAGTGGTATTTAAATTTAAATTTTTCCATCTTGCACACTGCTTTTTTTTATGATACTATCAGCAAGGAAAGAGAGAGGTTGTTCAATGAGTGAAGGACATTGGATTGTAAATAAAGTTATTGCCGGACATTCTATGGCTTTTAACATGGATACTTTGATTACAATGTGGGCAGCTATGATATTTCTGCTGATTGTCTCATTTATTGCAACCAGAAAACTCACAATTTTCCCTACAAAATTACAAATAGTTTTTGAGAATATTCTCGGATATTTTTCGGATTTAGTTACAGGTATGATGCCAAAAGAAGGTAAAAAACATTTCCCTCTTATTGCATCATTATTTTTATTTATAATAACGGCAAACCTTATGGGACAGCTGCCGTTTAAGATGATACAGCTAAAGCATGGCGAACTTGCAAGCCCTACTAACGATATAAACCTGACAGCCGGTCTTGCAATAATCGTTCTTATATATTATGTAACTGCAGGGTTAATCAAGAAAAAAGGGAAATTTTTACTTCACGAATTTTCTTTTGTCGGTATAATTTCAATGCTTGTTGAAATTTTAGAATTATTTACAAGACCGCTGACACTTGCGTTACGACTTTTCGGTAATATCCTTGCCGGAGAAATATTGATAACGGCGCTTTTAGGACTATGTGCCTGGGGGCTTCCGCTTCCGATAATGTTTTTTGAAATACTTGTTGCCTGCGTTCAGGCGCTTGTATTCACAATGCTGACTACAGTTTATATTGCAACAGCAGTAAATGACGAGCACTGATAGACAAGAGTGCGACCAGTCGGTAATTTGTTCAAGAGGTGCACGGACGAATACAGACAAACAGATTGGTAATTAAAAGAATGTGCACCGACCAAAAGGTATAAAAAGAAGGAGAAATAAAATGGAAGACGTAAAAACAATTTCAGATTTAGCACAATTAGGTGCAGGTATTGCAATGGGTTTTGGTGCAATCGGTGCCGGTCTTGGTATTGGTGTTGCAACAAAAGGTTTGATGGATGCTATTTCAAGACAACCGGAAATTGCAGGTAAAGCGGTAGGTTTCTTCCTCGTTGGTGCTGCTCTTGCAGAAGCTTGTGCTATTTACGCATTAGTTATAGCAATGAAATTATCAGGTATGATGGGCTAGGGGTAAATCCCAGGGGGGTAAATCCAAGGGGGAAAATGTAGTAGCAACTTCTACATTTCAACTTCAAAGTCAAGCCTGATAACAATTGATTTGCGAAAAACCTCCCGTACGAAATAGTTTGCAAGTGATGTCTCCCGCCCAAAGGTTAAATCGAGGCAAAACAAACCGGTCGGTAGTTTGTTCAAAAGGGAGACCGGTAAGCGCAAAACAGATTAGTAGTAAGCGGGATGTCTCCCGCCCAGAAGGTTAAATCGAGGCAAAACAAATCGGTTGGTAGTTTGTTCAAAAGGGAGACCGGTAAGCGCAAAACAGATTAGTAGTATAGCGGGATGTCTCCCGCCCAAAGGTTAAATCGAGGCAAAACAAATCGGTTGGTAGTTTGTTCAAAAGGGAGACCGGTAAGCACAAAACAAATTAGTATTAAGCGGGATGTCTCCCGCCCAAAGGTTAAATCGAGGCAAAACAAATCGGTTGGTAGTTTGTTCAAAAGGGAGACCGGTAAGCGCAAAACAAATTAGTAGTATAACGGGATGTCTCCCGCCCGGAAGGTTAAATCGAGGCAAAACAAACCGGTCGGGAACCTGTTCAAAAGGGAGACCGGTAAGTACAAAACAAATTAGTAGTACAGCGGAATGTCTCCCGCCCAGAAGGTAAAAAAATGGAATTTAATGCGACATTTTTAGTAACAATAGTATCTTTTATAGTATTTGTCTTTTTGATGAACAAGATTCTTTATGAGCCGATGCTGCGCATTGTTTCAGAGAGAAAGGCTTTTGTTGACGGAAATTTAGCGGAAGCCGAGAATAATCATAAAAAGGCAGAGGAAATTTCCGCTAAAAAAGAGGAAAGGCTGCAGGGTGCAAGAGTTGATGCTAAAAATAAGTATTCCGAATCTGTTAACGGGTATAAATCCCAAAAAGATGATATTGTAAAACAGGCGCAGGAAAAAGCCGGAGAGGAATTTAATCAGGCTTATCAAAACCTTGTTAATGTTTCAAATGATACAAAAGAGGGTTTAAAAGGCAGAATGACCGAGCTTGCAAATGATATTGTCGAGAAAGTTATCGGATATAGAAGCGAAGTTCAGGGCTTCAACAATGATGAAGTAAATAGGATTCTTTATCAATAGAAGGTAGTAGGTAATGTGCAGTATTGGTGAAATTTTTAATTTTATAGGCAGAACAAATCTTTTTAATTTTGCAATATTTCTTGGAGTAATCATCTGGGTTTGCAAAAAAATTAATGTATCCGGAAAATTAGAGGATGCAAGGGGTTCTGTTGTTGACAATATTGAAAATTCTAAAACTGCAAAATCTGATTCAGAAGAAGAATTGAAAAAAATAGAAGAATCTGTTGCGCATATTGAAGAAGAAATTGATGAAATAATCAAGAAAGCTGAAACAAACGCAAAAATGGTCGGTGATAAAATTCTTGCAGACGCAGGCATTGTGTGCGGAAATATAAAAGAGAATACGGAAAAAGCAGTCGAAGCCCGCGCAGGACTTTTAAAAAATGACATTTTAAGAAGAGCATCGGTTGCTTCTATTGAGGTTGCAAAAAATCATATAATTGATGAGCTTCGAAACAATCCGGATTTACACAACAAGTTAATTGATGAAAGTGTTGAAGCAATAAACGGGGTGGCAGTATAATGACTTCAAGCGTACAATTTAAAGGTTCAGAATTAATAGCAAAAAGGTGGGCTAAGGCGTTAATGGATTTGGCTCAGGAGGATGGCGGAATATCTAAAGATGATATTCTTGCAAACCTTAAAGATATTAATGAAAATATTGCTTCTTCAAAAGAATTGGCTGAGACTCTTACGAATCCGGTAGTTTCGGAAGAAGAAAAGCAGGTTGTACTGGAAAAGCTTTTTAAGACAAGAGTTATACCTACAGTATTTAATTTCATTACAGTATTAAATTCAAAAGGCAGACTGGGGCTTCTGGAAGCTATTACAGACGAGTTTCAAAAAGAGCTTGAAGAATTAAAAAACATTTTGAGAGTTTCCGTAACTTCTGCAATTGAGTTGAGTGAAGAGAAGAAAAATGAAATAAGAAATCGTCTTGCACAAAAACTGGAGAAAGATGTAGTACCGAGCTGGTACGTAGATTCCGATATTATAGGCGGTTTGATTTTTAATATAAATGAAACAATCGTAGATAACAGTATAAAACATAGATTAGAGAATTTAGGTAAACAAATAATAAAGGGATGAACCTTAATAAAGAAAGGGTAAAATATGGCAGTAATAAATCCTGATGAAATAAGTTCAATATTAAAAGAGAACATTCGCAATTATGAAGCGAAGGCTGAAATTTCAAATATCGGCAGCGTTCTGGAAGTCGGTGACGGTATTGCAAGAATTTACGGTCTTAGAAATGTAATGTCCAACGAACTTGTAGAGTTTGAGGACGGCAGAGGAACTCTGGGTATTACTTTAAACCTTGAAGAGGACAACGTTGGTGTTGTTATCTTGGGTGAGTATACTCACATCAAAGAAGGCATGACCGTAAAAACTACCGGAAGAATTGCTTCTGTTCCTGTAGGCGACGCTCTTATCGGCAGAATTGTTAACCCGACAGGACGTCCTATTGACGGAAAAGGTGAAATTGTTACTGACAAAACCCGCCCTATAGAAAGAGTTGCTCCCGGTATTGTTGCCAGAAAATCAGTTCATCAGCCGCTTCAAACAGGTTTAACTGCTATTGATGCTCTTACTCCAATCGGAAGAGGACAGAGAGAATTAATTATCGGCGACAGACAAACCGGTAAGACTGCAATTGCAATTGATACAATTATTAACCAGAAAGGCGGCGATGTAATTTGTATTTACGTTGCAGTCGGTCAAAAAGCTTCAACAGTTGCCCAGCTTGCAAAAACACTTGAAAAGCATGGCGCAATGGATTATTCAATAATTGTTTCAGCTACAGCAAACGAACCGGCTCCTTTGCAGTATATTGCTCCGTTTGCGGGTGTAGCTATTGCAGAAGAATTTATGGAACAGGGAAAACATGTTCTTATTGTATATGATGATTTGACAAAACACGCTCAGGCTTATCGTGCAATGAGTTTGCTTCTTAAAAGACCGCCGGGACGTGAAGCTTATCCGGGTGATGTATTCTATCTTCACTCAAGATTACTGGAAAGAGCTGTAAAACTCAATGACGAACTTGGCGGCGGAAGTATTACAGCGTTGCCGATTATTGAAACTCAGGCAGGTGACGTTTCAGCGTACATTCCGACAAACGTTATTTCAATTACAGACGGTCAAATATTCCTTGAATCAGCCCTGTTTAACTCCGGTGTGAGACCTGCAATTAACGCCGGTATTTCGGTTTCCCGTGTAGGCGGTGCAGCTCAGACTAAAGGTATTAAACAGGTTGCAGGTAAACTTCGTCTGGATTTGGCGCAATTCAGAGAATTGGAAGCCTTTGCACAATTCGCTTCTGATTTGGATGCTGCAACAAAGAAACAACTCTTGAGAGGACAAAAACTTACAGAAGTTCTTAAGCAGCCTCAATACAATCCTTTAACTGTTGCTCAGCAGGTTACAATCCTCTTTGCGGCAAACGAAGGGTATCTGGACGAGATTGATAACGCAAAAATCAATGATTATAAATCCGGCTGGTTTGAATATTTTGAAGCTAATATGCCGGAACTCAGCGCTAAATTGAATGCAGGCGATAAATTGTCTGATGAAGACATAGCTTCTTTGAAAGAGAATTTAGAAGCCTACGGAAAAAACTTATAAGGAGTAACCTGTATGAAATGTTTTAATCACCATGACAGAGATGCATTTGCAGTATGCAAATCATGCGGAAAAGCTTTATGTCTGGAATGCGCGGAGGAATATAAAAACTTTTATATTTGCCGCGGCTCTGAAAAATGCAAACATATAGCGGATGTAGAGTACGTAAATTACTTCAAAGATAACTCGGAAGGTGCATGGAAATTCAACAGACTGGCGTTCTTCCTTCTTGGATTTTTCCTGCTTCTGTACATTTTTGTAAAATCATTTATGTTCTTTATGATTCCGTGTCCGTTTCTGGAATCAATCCTGCTTGTTTTATTAGCATTGCTGTTAATAAAAAAGGGGCTTGATTTGAAGTTAAGATAAGGGTTAAGGTAATGCCAAATTTAAAAGATATAAAAAGCAGAATCTCCAGTGTTCAAAATACAAAAAAGATAACAAAGGCAATGAAAATGGTTGCGGCTGCAAAAGTTAAGAAAGCAGAGTCAACTGTTAAAGCAGCAAGACCGTTTGCGGAAGAATTAATGTCAATGTTCAGAAAAATGCTGACTGCAGCAGGCGAATACTCTGTTGTAGGCTTAAAAGTTCCGCGTGCTCTTGATAATTATCCTGAGTTATTAAAAGAAAGAGAGATTAAATCGGAAGGGCTGCTTGTTATAACTTCCAATAAAGGTTTGGCAGGAGCTTATAATGCAAATATCGTTAAAGCGGCTCTAAAGAGAATAAAGGAAAATGCTGAAATGGGAATACATACAGTTATTTACCCTGTAGGACAAAAGGCTGTTTCAGCGTTTAAACATAGAACAGGGGACTTTGAACTTAAACAGGGTTATATAAGTATTGCCAATAATCCGACTGCAACAGGCGCTAATATTATAGCGGAAGATATTGCAGAGGACTTTGTATCAAGTAATATTGACAGAATTGATATTATAACAACCCGTTTTAACAATATGATGTCATACAGCGTACAATCCTGGGAAATACTTCCGGTTAAGGTTGAAAAAGCAGAGGCTCATGAGCTAGATGCGGTTATGGAATTTGAACCATCTGTCCATGCGGTTTTACAGCAGCTTGTTCCTATGTATATTTCAAATTCTATTTATCAGGCGCTTCTTGAAGCTAACGCAAGTGAACTTGCCGCCAGAATGACAGCGATGTCAGCCGCTTCAAACAATGCAGAAGAAATGATTAATACTCTGACTATTGATTACAACAAAGCCCGTCAGGCTGCAATTACTCAGGAACTTGTAGAAATTGTATCCGGAGCCCAGGGCGTTCAGGGTTAGGCGGGGGTAAATAATAGGGGTTTTACACCTTATCTTTTATACTCTTTACAGGGTCTTATGCGTTATAATTAATTTCCTGAGCATTTTGCTCTTTTAATAATTTGTTTTTACTTTTATCAATATACTCACTTGTTCCGAATATTGAAAGAATAGCGCCGGCAATTCCGCCAGCCGTTCCTATTATCCATTTTAAAACCGTGTTTTTGAGTTTTTTTGTTGCTAGGCTTGCAAGTATTACCCCTGCAAAGACTGCAGATACAAAGGCTGTATTTGCAACTATTGATGTTTTTTTATCATTCTTTTTATATTCACTTACAAAAGTGTCTGCATTATTTTCAGGAACCTTGTAAAACTTCGGTTTACGATTCTTGTCAGAATCAACCTCTATAACAACATTATTTTTATCAAGTTTATTTAAAACTTTTACATCAATGCCCATACACAACACTCCTTTACTAATGTAAAAACAGTAAAGGTTTAAGATTGCCTGATTTTGAAAATAAATTTACAAATCTTAACCTTGCGAAGATTATCCAATTAAGTTATAATCCGTGTAGGAATGTGTATATGATAAACAGTATTAACTCAAACTACCCTACACTGGAACGTATAGATAGCTATCCCGAATTTAGCGAGCGCTATGTCGCTAAGAGTTCTTCTGTTGTTGATGCTTTTATTTCCAAACGTAACAAAACGTATGTTCACGAAGTTACTGCAAAAGACCGCATTAAAGCCGGAGTCGGAGCGGTTGCCGGATGTATTTTGCCAATGGTTTATATGATGAAAAAACAAAGGGTAAAAAATCCTTTCAATCTCCACTACGGACTTACGGAAATGGTTGTTATGTCTGCGACCTCAGTTGCAGGCGGCGTTGCAGCAGGTATGATAGGCGAGGATAAAGAAACTAATAAGAATAAAATAAAAGAAGGCGTTTTTCAATTTATGAATGCTTCGGTTCCTGCGTGGGTTGTTGGCGGAGCATTAAAATTGTGTGAATCAAGCAAAAATTATAATAACATTCCCGGGAAAATTCTTGCAATGATTGGCGGGTTAATTATCGGAATGTACGGCGCTGCATCAGTTTCTAATGTAATTTGCGACCCGCATGATAAGGTTCCGGATAGAAAACTTACACTGCTTGACTGTCTGGTGAATATTGATGATGCCGTTGGCGTACTTGTCCTTGCAAAATTCCCGTTTGTAGGAAAGCTCCATCTTGAACGCGCGCTTCCGTTTATTTACGCTTATTGCGGGTATAGAGCGGGTAAGAGTAATTAGGTTTTGAAAAAAGAATGGCGGTCGGGATTCTCCCGACCGCCATTCTTTTTTTTAATTATATATTTGCAAGCTTTTTATAATAATCATGAGCCTGTTCAAACTTGTAAGACAGATTAAACAATCTTGCTTCCGTAAGCTGCGGAGTCATAATCTGCAGCCCGATAGGCATTCCGTCTCTGTCAAAACCTGCCGGAACAGAGATTGCAGGAAGTCCTGCCAGGTTAGCAGAAATTGTCGCAATATCTGTCAGATACATTGAGAGCGGATCTTCTGTTTTTGCCCCCAAATCAAAAGCTGTATTCGGGCAAGTAGGAGCAAGAAGCGCATCCACTTTTTCAAATGCTTTCAGGAAATCCTCAGTTACAACTCTTCTCATCTGGAGAGCTTTCTTATAATAAGCATCATAGTAACCAGAAGAGAGAGCGTAAGTTCCGAGCATTATACGACGTTTAACTTCCGGTCCGAAACCTTCTGCACGGGATTTGCAGTACATCTCAAGAAGATTTTTAGCATCTGCAGTTCTGTGACCATATCTTACGCCGTCAAAACGCGCAAGGTTAGAGCTGCACTCTGCAGTTGCCAAGATATAATAAATACCGATTGAATGCTTAAGGTTCGGAAGCGAAACTTCAATTACTTCCGCTCCAAGTGACTTATATGTTTCAATAGCATTTTGAATAGCTTTTTGAACATCTTCCGCAAGTCCTTCTGAAACCAGTTCTTTTACAACACCTATTTTCATTCCCTTGATGTCATTATTCAAACTGTTTCTGTAGTTTTCTACAGGAAGGTTAAGAGATGTTGAATCGTGTTTATCATATCCTGAAATTACCTCAAGAAGAGCTGCAGCATCTTCTACAGTTCTTGCAAAAGGTCCAATCTGATCCAGAGATGAAGCAAACGCAATTAAGCCGTATCTTGAAACTTTTCCGTATGTCGGCTTCATACCTACAATACCGCAGAAGCTTGCAGGAAGTCTGATACTTCCGCCGGTATCAGAGCCAAGAGCAAGAGTCGCTTCGCATGAGGAAACAGAAGCTGCAGAGCCGCCTGAAGACCCTCCCGGGACTTTATTTAAATTCCACGGATTATGAACCTTTTTGAAAGCAGAGTTTTCATTTGAAGAGCCCATCGCAAACTCGTCAAGGTTAGCTTTTCCGACAATCGGAATTAAATTATTCAAAAGTTTTTGTGTTGCAGTTGCGTTATAAGGCGAAACAAAGTTTTCAAGAATTTTGCTTGAAGCAGTTGTCTTTGAGCCAATAAGATTCATATTATCTTTTAATGCAAGCGGAACACCTGCCAGAAGCGGCAATTCCTCACCTTTTGCAATTTTATCATCAACTTCTTTTGCTGTCTTGAGCGCAATATCTTCGGTTAAAGAATTAAAAGCCCCGATTTTTTCATCAATTGATTTAATTCTCTCCAAAGATGCTTTTGTAAGCTCTACAGCGGAAATTTCTTTATTCTTAAGCGCCTTAGATTGTTCCATAGCACTTTTCTTTAATAAATCCAGCATAACTTCTCCTTTAATATACCCGATACCGATATTATACCAGAAACAGAAAAGAAATGACTTAAAAAAAACTAATTAATTTTCTCTTTGATAAAAGAGTTTGCCGTCTCTGTCAATACTGTTTTTCATTCCTTCGTGGGTAAGGGTTTTATAGTTTGTTACATCGAACATGTATGGTGTCGGAAGATCATCCAATTCCAGCGCTACGCCTGATAAGGTCTCTTTGTCAGACCAGATTGCAAAATCAATGTCCGAGCCTGTTTTATAAGTCCCTTTTGCACGGGAGCCGTAAATAACAACTTTTTCAATATCTTTTCTGGACTTAAAATACTCCAAAAGCTCGTTCATTGTTCTTTCAGGCAGACCAAAATCATTCATTTTATAAACCTCATACATTTAATAATATTATTCCAAGATAATTATTTTTTATCAATTTTATTCAACCATATTTGTAAACGTTCAAGTTCTTTAAAAAAATTTGTACGCATTTCCAATAAATATTTATTAACTTTATCCATATTATATTCGTGTGATGTAGAATTTCTTACATTCAACATATCTATCCATAATTGAGCATTTTTCAATGTTTGTTTATTATAAGCTTCTTTTATTACTTCTTTGGGATAGTTTACTATTGTTCCATTTTCTTCCATATAGTCTTTTAAGCATTTCCAAGCCAGTTCAAAACAAACTTCATAAGTTTGTACAAGTGCCATATGTGTTAATATTTTTTCTGTCTGGAACTCCAAAACCGCATCTTTATATATTTCAAATGCTCTGTTAAAATTTTCGATTCTTTCTGTTAATCTCGACATTGAATACCTCTTTTTATTTATAATACCATAAAACTCGGGTTTTATGATAAAGTTAATATTGAATAAAACAGCAGGGTTGATATAAGTCAACCCTGCTGTTTTATTATTTTAAAGGTATCCCTTATCTCTATCTGCCTTCAACAACAGCCTGAGCTGCAGCAAGTTTAGCTTGAGGAATTCTGAATGGTGAGCAGGATACGTAATCCAGACCGATTCTGTAAGCGAACTTAACTGAATCAGGATCGCCGCCGTGTTCTCCGCAAACACCGCCAATAAGTTTAGGATTAACTGCTTTACCTTTTTCCATAGCCATTTCCATTAACTTACCGACACCTTTTGTATCAAGTGTTTCAAACGGGTTAGCAGGAAGAATCTTCTGCTCAACATAACGTTTCAGGAACTTGCCTTCCGCATCGTCTCTTGAATAGCCGAATGTCATCTGGGTAAGGTCGTTTGTACCGAATGAGAAGAATTCTGCATATTCTGCAATTTCATCAGCAGTCAGAGCTGCACGAGGAATTTCTATCATAGTACCGAATTTGTATTCAACTCTGATTCCTTTTTCAGTCATTACATCTTCAGCAACTCTTTCAAGGATTTCCTTTGCAACCTTAAGTTCGTTAACGTGACCGATAAGCGGTATCATAACGTAAGGAATTACATCAACACCTTCTTTTTTAGCGTCGCATGCTGCTTCAAAGATTGCTCTAACCTGCATTTCATTGATTTCAGGATAAGTTAATCCCAATCTGCAGCCTCTTAAGCCCATCATAGGGTTAGATTCAGAAAGACCTTCAACAATGTGGAGAAGTTCTTCTTTTTCTTTAGCGTCTTTGCCTTGAGCTTTAAGAGTAGCAACTTCCGCAATCAAATCTTCCTTAGAAGGCAAGAATTCGTGAAGCGGCGGGTCTAAAAGTCTTACTGTCATAGGCTTTCCGGAACCCAAGGCTTTAAACATTGCGTAGAAATCGGAATACTGCATAGGAAGCAGGTGATCTAAAGCTTCTTTTCTTGCTTCCGGAGTGCCTGCAATAATCATCTTCTGAACCCAAGGAAGTCTGTCCGGATCCATAAACATGTGCTCTGTTCTGCAGAGTCCTACTGCTTCTGCTCCGAATTTTAGAGCATTTGCAATATCTTTCGGTGTATCTGCGTTTGCTTCAACTTTCATTGTTCTGATTTCATCAACCCAGTTGAAGAATGTTGTAAAGTTGTCGTCAATCTGAGCATCTGCAAGTTTTACAGCGCCTTCCATAACAATACCTTTGCCGCCGTCTAATGAAATGATGTCATTTTTGTGGTAAACAGTACCGTCTGCGCCTGTAAGTGTTTCATTTTCAAGGTCAATTCTCATATCTTCGCATCCTGCAACGCATGGTTTGCCCATACCTTTTGCAACAACTGCTGCGTGAGAAGTTGCGCCGCCTCTTAAGGTCAAAACACCCTGAGCAACTGCCATACCGTGAATATCATCCGGACAGGTTTCAATTCTTACAAGAATAACTTTTTCGCCTGCTTCGCCTCTTTGAGCTGCTTCTTCAGTATCGAATACGATTTTACCGACTGCAGCACCAGGAGAAGCGTTTACACCGTGTGCAATCTTGTGGGCTTCTTCCATAGCTTTAGAATCAAAGCAAGGTAACAGAATCTGGTTCACTGTGTAAGGATCTACGAGTTGGATTGCTCTTTCTTTTGTAATAATGCCTTCTTTGCACATTTCTACTGCAATTCTTACAGCTGCAGTTGCGGTTCTTTTACCGTTACGTGTTTGAAGAATGTATAATTTACCTCTTTCAATAGTAAATTCCATATCCTGAACATCTTTGTACCCGAGTTCAAGTTTCTTTGCAATATCAACGTATTGTCTGTATAAATCAGGCATTTCAGTTTCCAATTCTGCAATCGGTTTTGGAGTTCTGATACCTGCAACAACGTCTTCGCCCTGAGCGTTTGTTAAATATTCACCATAGAATTTATTTTCACCGGTTGCAGGGTTACGGGTAAATGAAACACCTGTTGCGCAATCGTCGCCCATATTACCGAATACCATTGTTTGAACGTTAACGGCAGTACCGAAGTTATGGTCGATTTTGTTCATGTTTCTGTAAGCAACCGCACGAGGAATATTCCAGGAACGGAATACTGCTTCAATAGCTTCCTGCAATTGAACGTATGGATCTTGCGGGAATTCTTTTCCCGTAACTTCTTTGATAGTATTTTTGTAAATCGGAATCAAAGATTTCCAGCCTTCCGCTGAAACTTCCGTGTCAGATTTTACGCCTTCTCTTTCTTTAACCTTTTCGACTTCTGATTCGAAGTATTTTTGTCTGTCCATTTCCCACGCAACAGAACCGAACATGGTTAAGAATCTTCTGTAAGAATCATAGCAGAATCTAGGATTGTTGGTTAATTTAACCATAGCTTCTACTGTTTCATCGTTCAAACCGAGGTTAAGGATGGTTTCCATCATGCCCGGCATAGAAATTCTTGCACCTGAACGTACGGATACTAATAAAGGATTTGAAGTGTCACCGAATTTTTTGCCGGCTTGAGCTTCAACATCCTTAAGAGCTTCTTTAACTTCATCCATCAAACCGTCAGGCATCTTATTGCCGTGGTTAATGTAGTCCATGCAGGTTTCTGTTGTGATAGTTAGTCCCGGAGGCACCGGAAGTCCTAAATTTGTCATTTCTGCGAGGTTAGCACCTTTGCCGCCTAAAAGATTGCGCATATTTGCGTTACCCTGACGGAAAAGCCACACTCTCTTTTCTTTTGTCCCTTGAATCATACTTGTCTCCTTTTTATAAGATCTGTAATAACATCCTAGTATTCGGATTTTACCACAAACAAGCCATATTGTATACAAATTGGTATTAAGTTTTGTGAAATTTTTCATTCTATTAAATGACGCGCGCTGTCCGAACATCAGTGCGCATTTCTTCCCGGCGAGTGGAGGTTAGGATTGGTGCTGCTTCTTTTTAATGATTATCACCCTCTCCCACAAGGGCTCAACTGTCCATGATAATTTTAGGCATTAAAATTACAGACGTAATGTCTGTATAAAACTCCTCTCCGAAATCAAAGATTTCTACCCTCCAACAAGGTGAGGGCAGGCTAAACGCTAAGCGTGATGTTCCCCTCGCCCCATTGGGGAGAGGGCTAGGGAGAGGGGCTGCTGTCAAGCTATTTTGCCGCTGTAAACCTGTTGACAGTCTCTTTTATATCATAAAAAAGCCCTGACAAAATATCGAAAATTTCTTCAAACGTCAAATTCTGATTATTCACAAGCAAAATAGATTTTCCGTCCTGACAGGATTTCGGCGCTACTGTAAATTTAACTCTTCTTAATATAGTTTTATCTAAACCGTTTTTTATAATATTCCACTCATACGGAGTAAACGGCGAATATATTCGTATGTCGTTTCCGGCTTCGCGTATTATTGTGATTCCGCAATCTGTTGCAGCAAGCCTTATCCTTATTAATTTTATAAGGTTTTCGACCTCATCAGGAATCCTTGAAAAGCGGTCTTTCCATTCGGATACAATGTAATTAAGCTCTGTTTCATTTTTAACGTCCGAAAGTCTTTTGTATTCAATCATTTTCTGCTCGGTTGAACCGACCCACTCGTCAGGAATGTATGCTGTAATATTTATATCAACAATTGTAGGCTTATTCGCTTTAACTTTTTCGCCCTTGAGTTCATTCACGGTTTCTTCAAGAAGCTGGCAGTACGTGTCAAATCCGACATTAATCATATGTCCGTGCTGCTTGGTTCCTAAGATATTACCGACGCCTCTAATCTCGACATCCCGCATTGCAATCCTGTACCCGCTTCCGAGAGTTGTAAATTCTTTTATAGCTTTTAATCTTTCTGTTGCTTCTTCCGAAAGCCCTTTGTATTCAAGCTGTTTTGTTTTTCCGTCTTTTGTTACCTGATTGTATTTACCCTTGTAGAAGCAGTAGCAGTAAGCTTGTTTTTCACTTCTTCCCACACGTCCTCTAAGCTGGTAAAGCTGCGCCAGCCCTAACTTATCGGCTTCGTGAATAATCATTGTGTTTGCGTTTGGAATATCAAGCCCGTTTTCAATAATTGTTGTACAGAGAAGAATATCGGACTCGTGGTTGTCAAAACCTATAATTACATCTTCAAGCTGCTTTTCGCTCAACTGACCGTGACCGATTGCTATTCTTGCATGAGGTACAAGCTTCTGGAGTTCAAGTTTAAATTCCTCAATAGTTTCAACCCTGTTATAGAGATAAAACACCTGCCCGTCTCTGTCTAATTCGTTAACAATAGCGTTTTTGACCGTCTGCTCGTTGTATTCGCCGACAAAGGTCTTAATCGGGAGCCTGTTTTGAGGCGGAGTGTTGATTACTGAAATATCTTTTATTCCGGACAAAGACATATAGAGCGTTCTCGGAATCGGAGTCGCTGACATTGAGATTATATCAATATTTTCCCTGAATTCTTTTAATTTTTCCTTATGCCTTACTCCAAACCTGTGCTCTTCATCGATTACAAGCAAGCCTAAATCTTTGAATGAGACATTATCCTGCAAAAGGCTATGTGTTGCAATCACCACATCACATTTACCGGTAGCAAGGTTTGTCAGAGTTTCTTTGCGCTCTTTTGCGCTTCTGAAACGGCAGAGAAGTTCGACATCAATCCCGAACGGTTTAAACCTTTCCGACACGGTCTGAAAATGCTGGAGAGCAAGAACTGTTGTCGGAACAATTACTGCAACCTGCTTAAGCGAAGTTACCGCCTTAAACATAGCTCTCATTGCAACTTCCGTTTTCCCGAAGCCGACATCACCGCAGACAAGTCTGTCCATAGGATTCGGACTTTCCATATCAGCCTTAATCTGATTTATTGCTTTAAGTTGATCCGGAGTTTCTATATATTCAAAAGTATCTTCCATCTCAAGCTGCAGAGGTGAATCCGGCGCAAATTCTATTCCTGTCTGCATTTTTCTTCTTGCATAAAGCCGTAATAAATCGTAAGCAATGGTTTCAACTTCTTTTTTAACTCTTGTTTTCGTGTTTTCCCAGTCGCTTCCGCCCATTCTGGAAAGTTTTGGCTTAACCTGTCCCGAGCCTCTGTAGCGGCAGAGCATGTTTATCTGTTCCGCCGGAATATGCAATTTGTCTTTGTTTGCGTATTCAATTGTCAGGTAATCCTTCAACTGCCCGTCAAATTCCTGCTTTGTAAGCCCTTTATAAATCCCGACTCCGTGAATTGAGTGAACTACATACTCGCCTTCCTGAATATCATTAATGTTTTCAATATATTCTGCTTTTTCCTTATACCGCCGTTTTCTGTTTGAAGGAACTTCTTTCTGGCGCTTGTTAAAAAGCTCTCTGTCTGTCAGAAGCAGGATTTTTCCGTCTCTTAACTCCGTTCCCTGGGAAGTTATGTTTCTAATGTAGTTAATATCAAAAATCCCGTATCCTGTAAAAACTTCCTTGACCCGCTCTTGAAAATCTGTCGCAATGGTTATCTGATACCCTTTATGCTCCTGTATAAATCCGGCAGCAGCGTCCATATTTGCATCAAAAATCTGCACATTTCTTGCATCAATATCAATAACTTCATTATTCTCATCAGACAAAAAGTTGTTCAGATAAATTTTCTGAAATCCGGCAATTTTGTTTACAACTTCTGTCAGAGTAAAATGATTTATTTCCTTAAGGGGGTAAATTAGCTGCGTTTTTAAAGCTTCATTATAACTATTGATAAAATTATCATCAATCTGCCCGTATTTTGCGCTGACTTCCGCAAACTCATCTACAATAATTATATAATCATCAAAATAGTCAAAAATGCTTACTAAATTGTCATTGAAATAAGACTGGTAAACATTTATCCCCTCAAAATATCCTTCGTTTTCAAACTGCTCTTTTAATTCAACAGGAAATCCTTCCGGCATTTTATCAGGCAGGACAAATTTATACAGTGGTTTGATATTTACTCCCTTTATTTTTTCGATTGATTTCTGGGTTTCGTTATTGAAAAATCTGATATCAACAATCTCATCCCCCCAGAATTCAATTCTCACCGGATTATCTTCCAGCGTATAAATATCGGCAATATCTCCTCTTATGCTGAATTCACCAATATCAGAAACCATAGTTGAGCGCTTGTAGCCAAGCTTTGTAAAGCGTTTCAAAAGCTCCTGCTGGGAAATACTGTCACCGATGTTGAGGTCAAAAGAATTTTCCTGAAAAAACTCTTTAGACGGAAACTTTTCCAATAAGACTTTAACCGGCGCAAGCACAATATCAGGTTTGTCAATAAGCGTTTTTACCTGCTTTTCATAATCGTATAAACTTCCCGCTACAGCTTCGTAAGGAGAAATATTTTGATAAGGAATTGTCGCTGCTTCAAGCTCAAACAACCTATCTAAATCTGCGGAATACTTTAAAGCAGACTGTTCGGTTGAGGTTACAAACAAAACTTTTTTACCGGAAAGTTTATAAATATATTTCAGCAATAACAGCCGGCTAAACGTCGTCAGACCGGTGAGAGTAAAACTTTTACCTTTTTTTACATTTCTGACAAACCTGTCAAAAAACGAAGCAAATTCAAGTTTCATAACAATAAGCCGCTGTCCTTATTTATCAACAATATTAACTTAAATATTGAAAGATTTCAATTGCGGGAACCAGCATAGTATTTATCTTAGCAGTTATAAGCTAATTTTTAAATAATCTTCAGATAAAAAACAGGGTTTGAAAATTCAAGCCCTGTTTTAATTAAATTACATCAACTATATTTCTATACATTACCGTAGTAAGCGTCGATGTAGATTTTCTTGATGTCTGACATCAGCGGGTAAGCCGGGTTAGCGCCTGTGCACTGGTCATCGAATGCCAGTTCAACAAGTTCATCCAGATTATCCATGAATGTTTGTTCATCTACGCCGAAGTCTTTGATTGACTTAGGAAGTTCAATCTTAGTCATCAAATCATCTACAGCGTTAAGCAGCAATTGTACCTTTTCATCATCATTATTTCCGCCGAGTCCGAGTTCGTCTGCTATCTGACCGTATTTAGCCTTAGCATTAGGGAACTTGTACTGCGGGAAGATTGCTTGTTTGTGCGGCGCATCAGATGAGTTATATTTCATAACCTGTCTGATAAGAAGAGCGTTAGCCACACCGTGAGGTACGTGATACATTGCACCAAGTTTGTGAGCCATAGAGTGGCATAATCCTAAGAAAGAGTTAGCAAATGACATACCTGCAATTGTTGCTGCGTAGTGCATTTTTTCTCTTGCCATAGGGTCGTTTGCGCCTTCTCTATATGATCTTTCTAAGTATCTGAAGATTAGCTTTGTAGCTTCCAATGCATTAGAGTTAGTGAAGTTTGTAGCCATGTTAGATACATAAGCTTCAAAAGCGTGAACTAATGCGTCGATACCTGAGGCTGCAGTTAAGCCTTTTGGCATGCCGTCTACAAAGTTAGGGTCAACGATTGCCATGTTAGGAGTCAAAGCGTAATCAGCAATTGCGTATTTTACGTGAGTTTCGTCATCAGTAATAATAGCAAACGGAGTTACTTCTGAACCTGTACCTGAAGTTGTAGGGATAGCAACCATTGTAGCTTTCTTGCCGAGTTCAGGAATACAGCAGATTCTCTTTCTGATATCCATAAATCTCATAGCAATGTCTTCAAAGTTTGTATCAGGCTGTTCATATAATAACCACATAATCTTAGCAGCATCCATCGGTGAACCGCCGCCTACAGAGATAATTACATCCGGCTCAAACGGTCTTAGAATAGCCATTGCCTGATCAATTGTTGACAATGTAGGATCCGGTTTAACATCAAAGAATACTTCGTGTTCAATACCGATTTCATCAAGTACGTTAGTGATAGCATTTACAGCACCTGAATTGAACAAGAATCTGTCGGTTACGAT
>CALUVI010000029.1 GCA_944324185.1 Candidatus Gastranaerophilales bacterium
GGAGTTTAGAAGTTGAGAAGGATTTAAAAATAATTCTTTCAGCCGAGACTTCATTGCGTCTAATATTCACACTCTCCTCTCGCCCAATAACCGTGCTTACCTCCCCAGTTGGGGAGGTCGCAATTGTGCGAACGTCAGTGAGCTACAAATGCGGGTGGGGTTCAGTCAAAGCTAATCCCCATCCTAACCTTCCCCAACTGGGGAAGGAATGCGCTTGTGTCGCCCAATTAGCGCATTTCCCTCGCCCCTTGTGGGAGAGGGCAGAATTTGTTAGCGAGCCGTGCGAGCTTAGAAATTCGGGTGAGGGGCTGAAAAACTATCACTCCAATCACTACCCCCCTACCCCCTTCGGGTACTTCCCCCGCAAGGGGGGCAGAGGCTGCAGCGTCCAATTGGCGTTAAACCAATTTGCCGTCATTCAGAGCCCGACTGCAATTCAGGGACGAAGAATCTCTAAAACATTTTCTAACCCGGTAACAGACACTTCTAAAGTGCTGTCATCCCGAACTTGTTTCAGGAACTTACCTGCTCTCACGACTAGCACCCATCCTAACCTTCCCTCAAGGGAAGGAACATGCGCTGTCGCTCACTTAACGCCAATGTCTCTTGTTCACCTGATCACCCGCTCACTTGATCACTTCCCTCAAAAGGAGGTGTGCGCATGATAAGCATTAACACCAACCTTGGCTCTTTAATCGTCCAATCAAACTTAAAAAAATCCACAAACGCCCTTAATACAGCCATCGAGCGCATGACAACCGGCTTTAAAATCAACGGCGCAAAGGACAATGCCGCAAACTATTCAATCTCGACCGACATATCCACAAAAATCAGCGCTTACGAAGTCGCTGAGGATAATGTTGCAATGGGGCTGGATATTGTAGAAACCGCATCAAGCTCCCTTGCGCTTATAGAGGACAGACTTGCACGCCTAAGAATGCTTGAAGAACAGGCAATGAACGACACTTACGGAGAAGAAAGCCTTGAAGCTATTAATCAGGAGTGCAATTCTCTTGTGGATGAGATTAACAGATTGTATCTGAATACGGAATACAACGGGATTAACCTGTTTTTGGAACCGCAGACAAACGGAAAAACTTCGTCTGAATACTATGAGATGAACGCATCAAAATCCACAACCTTTGACCAGCTCGGAATTACTTCCGGAAGCTTTACCGTTTACGACAAATTCGGAAATAAACAGGCTGATTACAGCGTTACAAAAGATGATAATATAGAGGACTTTTTTAATTTACTCATCAAACATAACATAAAAGGCTCAATTTCAGGGGGAGTAATCTCTCTGGACTCAACGGACGGGAGTTATATAGAGGGAGATTTGGCAGACGCACTCGGAATCTCAACGGGTGAGGTTACAATTATTGAATCTTCAACCCAGAGTTCAGACGGGGCTGTAACTTTCACTGAGACAATAGAGGCTACCGGCGGCAATACTCTGCAGCAGCTGGGGATTCAGGGTGGAAGTATTACTGTAAGAGACAAGAACGGAAGCTCTGTAGGGAATGTAAACCTGAATAGTTCGGATACCATAGACAGTATGTTTTCCAAGCTTTCCGCTTATGGTATCACGGGAAAGATTGCGGACGGTGTAATCAGTCTTACATCGGCAAGCGGAAACTATGCAGAAGGCGCTCTCTTAAACTCGATGGGAATCGGAACGGAAGCAGGGGCAAACATTACAATAACAAGCGCCGCGACTATGACGAGTAAACTCGGTGATGTTTATTCCGGAAGCTCTTACAATGTAACTGTAGTTAACCAGAAAACCGGCGCGGAAGAAGTGTTTACGCTCTCTAAAAACAATACATTTGCAGATATGCGTGACGAATTTGCTTCTCTCGGAATGACTTTGAGTATAAATGACGGGGTTTTGAGCTTAACTTCATCAGATAAATCTCTTATAGCAAAAGGTAGTATGCTGAATTCGTTCGGCATGTCGGAAGTAACAAACGGTACTTATACAGTAACGACAGCTAATTCCATGACCTCGCCTGAACTGAATTACACTATGACAATAACAACGACAACAACGGAAACAAAAACCGGCGGCAGTTTTATACAAACAGTTAATAGAATTGATACGACCGGCTTAACCTCACTCTCGGAAGTTGCAATTACAGATTATCTTGCAGAAGGTACTTATGCTATCAGAACTACAGAGGATTTAGAAAAGTTAGCTGAAATAACTAATAATGGTAAGCTAAGAGAATATACTGGTTTTTTACTTGATGACTATTGTTTTGTTCTTGCTGACAACATTGATTTATCAAAAAGTGGCTATTCTGAGATTTCAGGTAAAAAATGGATATCAATAGGAACTACGTATAACAAATTTAATGGAATATTTGAAGGAAATGGGTATGTAATTTCCAATTTATATGGTGATGCAGGGTTATTTGGAGAAACTGAGTTTACAACTATTAAAAATCTTGGAACAGAAAGTATTAAAATTGAATCAACAAATGTACAGGATTCTGTTGGAGGTTTAATAAATACAGCAGATCATATGACTGATATTTTTAATTGTTATGTCACTGGTAGTATAAAAGGTAATGGAAATGCTGCAGGTGGACTAATTGGGGATATTAATTCTTTATCACATGTCCGAACATATTATAGTTATACTGAAGGTACAATAAATGGTGATGATAGTGTCGGTGGGTTAGTTGGTGCGTCTCCGACCAATGGGGAGTTATCTATAACCGATTCTTATTCAGCCGCCAATGTGACAGGAAGTCGCTATGTGGGTGGGCTTATTGGAACATTTAATAGATCATCAAAATCCCTAATCCCGCCAATTTATAATTGTTATTCAACAGGTAATATTACAGGAGAGCGTTTTGTAGGTGGTATTATTGGAGCTTTGTTTAATGACGTTGTATTTTTAGATGTATATGCCTCCGGAGCTATTAACGGAGATGATGGTATTGGAGGCATTATCGGGCTTTTAAGTCTTAATCAGACCGATATTAATTTTTCATATGATGAGGATACTATTATTGCCAATTTGTCTACGAATAGCACTTTGAATGGTACATTCGCGGGATCTGTAGAGAATAATACATCTATTATTATTGAAAATTTTTATACAAATGATTCGGTTACTGATATTTATGCAGTACCTTCTTATGTTTCTCCTGAAACAGTAACTGTTAAAGTAGAAAATACTGTTGCTGAATATAATCCTTATACACATGATACAACTACTTCACAAGAAACAGTTACTACAACCGTTACCACTACCAGCACAGCAGAGCTTACAACTACAACCAAACTTTCTGACCTCGGGGCAGGTTCCGGAGCGCTTACGCTTGGCTCCGGAGCAGCTATCAATTATTCAGCAAACGATACAGTTACGGATTTTATTAACAAACTTGCTAACTACGGAATAACCGCAGCGGTAAATAACGGCAAGCTATCCATCACACAAACAAACAACGCCTTCATCAAATCCGACTCCGGACAGCTTTTCAACAAACTAGGAATTGACTTATCCAAATCCTTCTCAACCTCTCAAAAACCATTGTACGCAAACTCCACTTCAAACAAGCTTGAGACAGAATCAATAACCACCTCTAAAACCAACACCCGGTCCGACCCGCTCGGAACAAAGCAAACCGCAACAATTACCGGCGCTGCAACACTCAATTCGATTGGAATAAACTCTGATATAAAAATCTCCGTCGACGGGAAAACGCATAATATTAATGTTGACAGCACAACCACAATTGACGAATTTATAACAGAACTTAAAGCTCTCGGGCTCAACGCCGGACTCACAAACGGAGTTCTGGAAATCAGCGGGAAAGGTGATGTTCAATTCCAAAGCCCTGATGTAAACACTGCGTTCCAACTCGGTCAGGTTGTTCATACGGAAGGAAAATCAAAAGAAAATACGGATTCACAAAAATTAACCTACGAGATTCAACTTACCCCGCCAAGTATGAACGACGCTTACGCTCCCGGGAAATTCACCCTGCAGGTCGGGATTGACTCGTCCGAAAATTCGCGAATAGAAATCTCTACTGCGCTAGGACTAAACCAGATAGAGATTTTGCGCGGAATAGGGCTTGATGATACTGATTATCTTTCAGTTATAGACGATATGCTGAATATTGTAAACGCCAAACAAACAGAGTTCGGCGCTGTCCAAAACCGGCTTGAATCAGCGCTTGATGAGATTTCTATCCATTATGAGAACCTTGTCTCCTCTCGTTCAACCCTGCGGGATGCGGATATTGCAGAGGTTTCAAGCGAATATATCAGAGAACAGATTTTGCAGCAAGCTTCCGCAACTTTGCTTGCAACCGCCAACCAGACGCCTGCAATCGCGCTGCAGTTGTTGTAGTTTAAAGTTAATGTCAGATAAAACCTGACCAACGATTTTTGTGGAGCAAGCTCCACACTACTATTTTTCGTTTAATGAGCGCTGCCGCGGCTCTCTCCCTGAATGAGGGAGAGATGGATAGGGTGATAATCATACAAAAATCATCACCCATCCTAACCTTCCCGGGGTAAATATATTGGTTTGGTATGTAATACTACAAGCAGGATGTATTTATCCGTGGAAGGAACGCGCGTTGTCGCCCGACTGGTGTCTTTCCCGTGGGTCTTAAAAAAAATGAACTATTTGACACTCTCATCTGTTAGCGGTAAATTAACTTAAAGTATGAAGAATAAAGGCATTATACTTACACTTATATTTCTCGGTTCTTTGTTCTACTTCTTTGCAAATTTCCAGAGAATAGCAATTCCGGGAGCAGTATTTGACGTGCTGCAGCATGAGCTTTCCGAAAGCGCTCCTTATATAACCGCTTTCGGAGCAATTTTCATGTACGTATACGCTTTCAGCCAGTTAATTAATGGTGTTCTGGTAGACAGATACGGCGGCTTAAGAGTAATGATGGCGGGCGGCGTAGTTTTAGCGCTCGGCTGCCTTTTATTTCCGCTAACTTCAAACCTTGCAATAATGTATATTTCCCGTGCTTTAATGGGTGTCGGCGGAAGCATGTTCTACCTGAGTTTAATAAGAGAGCTTAAAGACTGTTTTTCTGACAAAAACTTCGGAATTGCAATATCTGTAATGCTCTGTATCGGATATTCCGGCGGAATAGCAGCAAACGCTCCGTTTGTTTACGCTATGCAGTACATAAACTGGAGAGAAATTCTTCTAATCCTTGCCGGAGTTGTTATTGCAGCTGTTATTATTTTCGCTCTGCTCTGCACAAAAATAAAGTTTCCGGAGATTAACAAAAACGTAAAACTGAGAACTCTGCCGTTCAGGCTTGTTCTGCACAAAAAACATAACAGAAACCTTTTCAGTTTTGCCTGCTGCAATTTTGGAATATCGTACGCAATCCAGGCTATTTTAGGCAAAAAATTTCTGGAAGATTTCTGTCTGATGTCATCTTCTAAAGCAGCAATGGTACTTTCAGGCATGGCTATAATTGCGGCAGTTTTCAACATTGTAAACGCTTCATTCTGCAAAATGTGCCACAACCATAGAGTAATATTTTTGAAAAACGCATCGGTCATAACGTTTGTATCACTGCTGCTGATATGTTTATTTTTGATTTTAAATATACGAACAGACGCTATTGCAGTAATTTTCTGCATTTTAGCAGCTAATGCAAGCCTTACGTCGCTTCTTGTACCGGTTCTGCATCTTACTAACAGAAAAATGGTATCAGGAACTGCCGTAAGTATTATGAACTTCGGCTTCTTTATGATGGTCGGGATTTTAGGTACTGCAGCAGGTTTTTTACTCAATGTTTTTGCACCGCAAAAAACCGGAAATATCCTTGTATACTCAAACCAATCCTACCTGCTTGTATTCGGAATGTTCTTTCTTATAAGTGTTTTTGAGATGTACAAGGCAATGAAACTCTCTAATAAATATTAAAAGTTAAAGAAGTTAGATATATAGTGGTTAAAGAGATTCTTCACCCCTGAAATACTGTCGGGTTCAGAATGACGGCAGACTTGTAATTTAATCTAATCAATTATTCAGCCCCTCTCCCTAACCCTCTCCCCCAAGGGGCGAGGGAACATACGCTGTCGTTCAATTATTTCCCCCATCCCTAACCCTTCCCGCTGGCGTGGGAACACACGTTGTCGTTCAATTAGCACCTTCTCCTCTTCCCTTGTGGAAGAACGGATTTGCGGACGGACGATACGAACGAAAGAGAGTCTTGTTAAGTATTTGTCGGGCTTCAGCTCGACAAATACTTAACAAGACAAAAACTTTTGTAGAGCAAGCTCCACACTGCTACTAGAGCGAACTATTTATTGTAAAATTTTATGTTTTATTGCCTGTAAAATTGTCGAGGAGTGAATCTGTTTGGGCTTTCAAATCCGTAAGAGTTGAGTCGTTATAAATCACAAAGTCCGATTTTTGTATTTTTTCTTCCTCTGGTGCCTGAGCACGAATCCTTTTTATTGCCTCATCTTCTGTTAAGTTGTTCCGCTTCATAAGGCGCTCTAATCTTGTATTTTCATCTGCCGATACAAATATGATTTTATCAAAAAGCTTATCAAATCCTGATTCAAAAAGCAGAGGAACTGATATAAATACAACAGGAATATCCTGCGCAAAAATTTTCAAAATCTCTTCTTTTACCTTCGGATGAATAATTTCTTCAAGCTTCTTCTTTAAATCTGGGGTAGAAAATACAAGCTCTCCAAGCTTTTGCCGGTCTATTTTCCCGCCGGTAAAAACATCATAGCCGTAGAACTCTTTCACATTATCAAGAATTTTGTGGGCAATTTTATCCGTATCATAGACCGGATATTTTTCGGAGATTATTTTTTCAACCTGAGACTTTCCGGAGGCTATATTACCCGTTATTGCAACTTTGAGCATATTCCCTCTTAATCTTTGCAATATAGTTTTTAAGTTCCTTAACCTGTTTTGGTTTTAAAAGCTTTACCTGCCCTCTTTTCATTCCTTCGAGAGTAATTGTTGCGTGCTGAACTCTCTTCAGACTTTCGACTTCAAAGCCAAGCTTTGCAAACATTTTTCTTATCTGGCGGTTAATTCCCTGATACAGAGTAACCTGAATAGCAGAAGAATTATTGCCGATTTCAACCGGCATTGTCTCGGCGTAAGCAATCTTCTTTTCTCCGGTATCAGTCTCTATTTCAATACCATTATACATTTTTTCCGCATCAGCAGGCGTGAATTTACCGTTTATTTGTACAAGATAAATTTTCGGAACTTTTATCGACGGATGTGTCATATCGTTAATAAGTTCTCCGTCATTTGTAAGGATAATAAGTCCCGTTGAGTCCTTATCCAGTCTCCCGACCGGCTTTAAATGAGCAAGCTCCGGCGGAATAATATCATAAATAGTTTTTCTGTTTTTTTCATCATCAGAGGTTGTAATATATCCTGCCGGTTTAAAAAACTTATAATATTCAAGATTTTGCGGGCGCACAAGCTTATTGTCCACATAAACCTTATCTTTTTCTCTTACGTGGAAACCCAATTCTTCAATTATCTTATCATTAACCCGTACTCTTCCTTCCAGAATAAGTTCATCCGCTTTTCTTCTGGAACAGAGTCCGGTTGATGCTATGTATTTGTTTAGACGGGGCATGATACACCTTTTTCAAACGCATTTTTAATAACTTCCGGCATTCTTCTATGCAGTCTGCCGTCGTTATGCACCGCTACAACTTCAAATTCCGCCTGCAAAAATAACTTGCCGCTCTCTTTATTCCTGATTGTCTGTTCAAATACTATTGTAACAGGAGTAAGCTTTTTTACCTCTGTCTCAACTATAACGATATCGTTGAGTTTTCCGGACGCTTTATACCTGATATTCATATTTGTAACAGGTAAAACTATGTCCTGTTTCTCTAAATCCAGCATATTAAGCCCCATTGATTCACAAAGATCAACCCGACCCATCTCAAGCCATCTTAAATATGACCCGTGCCAGACAATTCCGAATGAATCTGTATCAGAATAGTAAACTTTTTGTTCAAATGTATGTTTCATAAGATTATTCTACCATGATATAATTGATAATGTAAGGAGGGTAATATGAAATTTTTGCATACAATGATAAGGGTTAAAAATATAGAAGAATCTTTGAAGTTTTATACAGAAGTTCTTAATATGAAATTTGACCATAAAAAAAGGCTTGACGACTGCTGGCTTTATTTTTTGACAGATGAATCAGGTGTTTGCCAGATAGAATTAACATACAACGATGAAACACCTGAAAACGGTTATAATATAGGAAGCGGCTTCGGACATTTTGCTTTTGAAGTCGAATCTCTGGAGAATTTTACGCATAAAATTGAGAAACTCGGATATAAATATCTTTATGAGCCGTTTGATTTAACCGGCAAAGGCTCAAAAATTGCTTTCATTAAAGACCCTGACGGTTATGAAATTGAATTGATTGAAAAAGTTCAATGGTAGGGAGGTAAATATAAAAGTAAATGTAAACATAACAAATTAACTGTCATTCTTTCATATTTATTAAGCAATAAAAATATAAACATAATCTTATTAAATCTTAAAAGGGCTGTATGCAAACAAAAACAGTCCTTTTATTTTGTAATATTTCTTAACAGAAACGCAATTTTTTAATAAAAATTGACTTTATATATATGTATGGTTAAAAAAATAAGGTAGATAGGAGGTTACTATGAACATTGCGTTGAGAAAACTTGCTCTTTTGGAAAAGAATTTGATTCAAAGAGAAGAGGCTGCCAGGCTGGAAGGTTATATGACTTCACCTTCGGATTGTGCTTTCAGAAAACAAATTACTGAACTTATGGACAAAGTAAGAGTTATTTAATCGGCGTGTTTTTTTATTGAAGCCAGATTAACAAGCTCTCTGAAGTCAGAATTTCTTGCAAAAAGTTGGTCAAACGCTGCGATATCTACTATCTCAGCGTTTTTCATATATACAATCTTATCCGCAAATTTTATTGTAGAAAGCCGGTGCGCAATTGCAATTATTGTTTTTTGCCCCTTTAAATCTTTAAGTACGCTGCAGATTTCATCTTCGGTTTTCAAATCCAGAGAGGAAGTAGCTTCATCCAGTATAAGTATATCCGGATCCTGGTACAAGGCTCTTGCTATTGCTAAGCGCTGCTTCTGTCCGTGCGAAAATCCTGATGAGTCAACAAACGGGTTTGAATCGATTCCGTTCTTCAAATTTTGCTCTATAAAATCATACAGCTGCGCCTTCTTCAAAGCCTCCACTACAGCTGCATCATCCTGTTTTGGAGAGCCAAAAGTTACATTATCTTTTATTGTTCCGTTTATTACAGTAAACTCCTGCGGGATATAGCCGATTTTCAGCGGCTTGGAGACTTTTTTGCCGTCAACAAGTATTTCTCCGGATTGAGGAATTAGAAGTCCGGATATAATATCTGCCAGTGTAGTTTTCCCTGCACCTGAAAGACCTGCAATACCTATAAATTCGCCTTTGTTAATTACTAAATTTATATCTTTAAGCACCGGTGAACCTTTTTCATATTCAAAATTAATATTTTTCAGTTCGATTTTTTCATTGAGCTTATAAAACTCTTTATATTCAGGCTCTTTGACCTTAGAAATCTCAAACTTATCACACAGTGACAAAAATTCATCTACCAGCGGCAACACTGAACTTATTCCGTTTAAATTTACCTGAATCCTCGATATAGTCGGAGAAAGTCTGAATATTGCCGAAACTATAACCGCAAAAGATGCAACAAGCTTGTCAGGCTCCGAAAAGTTTTCGATTGAAATAATTGCTAATAATATGAACAAAAGAAGAATAATAAAAGGTTCAGTAATATATGGCGGAATGGTGTTTAAAAACAGAGTTTCCTGTCCGAATTTAAAAAAATTGTAAATAGCCGATTTATAATTATCAAAAAAGAACTTCTCATTATCCGAAACTTTCACGCTTTTTATGTTTAGAATAACTTCTTTGCCTCTTTGATTAAACAAAGCTGATGTCCGGCTTAATTTTTTTGAAATCTTTGCAAGACGCGGTTTAAATATTCTGTTTTGTATAAAGATAATCAGTCCTGCAAATAACAGCGTAATTATTGTTGCAAGAGGAAATTTTACTATTAAAAACAAAGATATTAATATAAAAATAAAAAAGTTAACATCTAAATTCAGAAGCCTTAAAATGTAATTACAAATAACGTTTGGAATTAAAAACCCCAGAATATTTTCTTTTTGTGCCAGGGGAATCTGAGAACTATCCTGATATGAAGCGGACAAAAAGTATTTCATAAAACTTAAATTAACTTCTGCTTCGACATTTTTGGTGAATTTAGATTGTAGATACGAATAAAAAATCATAAATGCGTTTTTTAAAAGGAAGAGCAGTATAATGCCTATTCCGATTACCAACGGCGAACTTATCCAATTAGACGAAGGCTCTTTTGCAAGCAGTTTCATTATAAACGGGTATGTTAACGCTACACCGAATAATTCCAGTATTCCTACAAGAAACGAAAGGCAGGAATATCTGTAAAAAGACTTTTTATTATTTTTAAAGTATTTAAAAAAAGTTCTGAATCTTCTCACACTAAAATATTACATTAAAAAAAAATTAATTTCACGGAAAGGTTAGATTTGTATGGTATAATTTTATTAAAGGTTAGAAGGAGGGAAAATGGCTAATCCAATTTTAAATGAAAGATTTGCAGAGCAGGAGAGAGTTTTGCAGGGTGAGCCGATGACTGTCAACGGCACAATTCAAATTACTGCATTTTTAGGAATTCTACTTGTCGCAGCCGCAGCTTTTGTATGGTCTCGTTTTACACTAGGTTATACAGATATAGCAATAAAGCTTACAAGCGGCGGTGCTATTGTAGGTTTTATACTTGCATTGGTTATTGCTTTTACAAGAACCAAGTATTTAATTCCTGTATATGCAGCATGTGAAGGTCTGTTTCTTGGCGGTATTTCTGCCGTGTTCGAAGCCTCATATCCGGGAATTGTAGCACAAGCGGTTGTTGGAACATTCGCTGCATTATTTTCTATGCTTGCTTTGTATAAGATGAATGTTATAAGGTGTACAGATAAATTCAGAAGCGTTATTTTTATTGCTACAGCTTCTATTGCAGTTATATACCTTGTTAATTTTATAGGAGGCTTTTTCCATTTTGCCGTTCCGGTGATTAATTCATCATCAATGTTGGGAATAGGTTTTAGTGTTGTGGTTGTAATTATTGCGGCATTGAATCTTATTGTTGATTTTGATTTTATTGAACGCGGAGCACAGAATTATCTTCCTAAAGACATGGAATGGTATGGTGCTTTCGGGCTTATGGTTACTCTTGTGTGGCTGTATCTGGAAATATTAAGGCTGCTTGCAAAACTGCAGGATAGAAGATAGATTTTTTTACAAGCTTCTTTTATAATAAAAGAAGCTTGTTTTTTAAGGAGGGTAAAAGTGGCGGAAGTTATATCTTTTATATTAGGTGCGGTAATTGCCGGTGTGATTGTTTATATAATTTATTCGAAGAAAATACATTCTTTAAAAGAAGAATTAATAACATTGAATGCTAAATCAAAATCAACGGAAGAGCTGCAGGAGATTATCAAGAGGGATTTTGTTCAGCTTGCTAATGAAACAATAAAAAACGAGCAGGAGGATTTGAGAAAACAAAACCGCGAAACATTAGAAGAAAAGATACTTCCTTTAACAAAAGAATTAGGCGAATTTAAGGCAAAAGTAGAAAAGTTCAATCTTTCGGGAGTTGAAAATACTACAAAAATTGTCGAGCAAATAGGGAATTTGGAAAAAAATAATAAGATTATTGAGCAGGAAGCAAAGAATCTTGTTGAAGCTTTGACTAAGAACCAGAATGTAAAAGGTTCTTACGGCGAAAATCTGCTGGATACAATTCTCCAATCCTGCGGCATGGTAGAAGGGATTCATTATTCAAAGCAAAAGGTTATGACATCAGCAAATCTTAAGGATAATGAAGAGCATATTATAAGACCTGATGTTGTTATAAATCTTCCAAACAACCACCATCTTATAATAGATTCAAAAGTAACCCTCACAAGCTATCTTGATTATATTAAGGATGAGACAAAGCTCAAAGAATTCAAGTCAGAAGTTAAAAAGAGAATTACCGATCTGGCGAATAAAAACTATCAAAATGCGGGAGATCTTTCCCAGCCGGATTTTGTTCTTATGTACATGCCGGTTGAGACTTCTGTTAACCTTCTCTATGAAGATTCTGATTTAATAAACAGCGCTTATAAAGCCAATATAATTATAGTCGGAACATCCTCTCTGCTTGCGACAATCAGGCTTGTAAATCAGCTTATGGCGCAGCAAAAACAAAAGGAAAGTATCAGCCAGATAGTGAATGCCGGCACAAATTTGTATGAAACATTTGTACAGTTTTGCGAAGATTTAATTGATGTACAGAAGCGTTTTGATGATGTTAATAAAAAGCTGAATACGACAATTAACAGGTTCCGACGTGGCAACAAAAACAAGCCGAGCCTGTTTTCTCAGGTAGAAGCTCTTAAAGATTTTGGAATAAGCACTAATAAAGAAATACCTGAAAAGTTATTAATTGAAACAGAGGATGAAGAAAGTTTGGAAGGTGTATTTGCAAATGGCTAAAATTCTTGTGGTTGATGACGATACTGCTATTAATGAACTTATAAAAGTAAATCTGGAGCTTCAGGGCTATACTGTAGTTCAGGCATATAACGGAGTGGAAGGTTTTGCAAAAGCCAAACAGGAAGAGCCGGCTTTAATTATTCTTGATGTTATGATGCCTGATGTTGACGGATACACTATGGCGCAGAGAGTTCGTCAGTGTCCGGAAATATCTGAAACTCCTATCATTATGCTTACAGCACTCTCTGAACTTAATAATAAAGTTGAAGGATTTAATATCGGGGTTGATGATTATTTAACAAAACCGTTTGAGATTGATGAATTAATTGTAAGAGTGCGCGCGCTTTTAAAGAGAACAAATCAGATTCCAAAATCTTCTGCAGTACGCGAACTTCTGACTTACAAAGAAATTACACTGCTTCCAGAGACATACAGTGTAAAAATTAATGAAAAAGTCCAGAAACTAACCCCTATAGAATATGATATATTTAATCTTTTATTCCAGAATCATGGGAATATGGTGTCTGGTGCAAGGCTTCTTAAAGAAATCTGGGGATACGACCCTGACGATAACGTCGAAACAATCAGAGTGCATATACGTCATTTAAGAAGTAAAATAGACAAAATTTCAGATGGCAAAAAATATATTGAAACTATTTACGGCGGCGGATATAAGTTAAATATTTAATGTAAAGTTTTGTTAATAAATTCAAAAACATTGAAATTCCCAATTGTTTATATACTTTTTATATACACGAGGAGATGGCGGTAAAAATATATAAATAATAGGAGAACGGTATGTTGGATTCTTATTACAGACTGGAGGTTCCGGCAGATTTAAAAGCGTACTATCGTGTGACAAATTCAATAAAAGATGCTGACGCGAAAAGAGAGATGAGTTTGTGTCCGGATTTGTTAATCGAACGTGACGAAACAGGCTGCGTCTCGTCGGTAAAATATTTTACGCCTGAAGGAGATCTTACAAAAGAAGTATGCTATAAAGGTAGTGATATTTACAAAATTAATTATTACAGAGCTGGTGCTTTGTATTCGCAAGAGGAATATCGGGGCGGTTTAATTGCAGTAAAATCTGTATATAGATATAACGGAAATCTTGTTCATACCTATGAATATGAGCATGATAAAAAAGGCAGGATAATCAGTATTTGTAAAATAATAGATGACAGAGAATTTCTTATTGTTTACAAGTATGATGATTTCGGAAGAATAATAAAGCGGAAGTTGTATTTAAACAATGAAGAAATTCTTGAACAACATTACGGATATGATATTTTGGACAGGATAACCGCATATACTGATAAAAATCAACGTATAGTGGTAAACAAATTAAGCAGAAAAAATGAGTTGATATCTTATGTAATAACTGATAGAATGGGTAATGATATAAGGATAGAAAATGATTTTATCGGTGAGGGGTACAGACGAACCCGGATAACCATAAATGGTCATTGTTCTACGGTAAATGACATAAGCTATGTGGATAATGTTATGCTGAAGAAACCGTATACCAACGAGGATGATTTAGATTTAATAATCGCAAATTTGTTTGGATGTGCAAATAATATGCAGACATCAAGGACTGTTGACAGAGAAAATAAAGCAACGGATTTGATTAATGAAAGCATAGAATTACGTGTTCTTCCGATTTCGATGCGAAAACGGCTTTTGTACAACAAGGCTGTATCAATAGTTTCATAATAAAAAAGATGCTGTATATTTTACAGCATCTTTTATTTTACAAATAATAAAAAATATAGTATAATAATCTGGTGATGAGGTTATCAGGAGGTTTTTATGAAGGAAGAGTTTACAACAAATTCAAGACGCTGGTATGACAAGGATCCTGTTTTGTCTTCTGCCATGAAAACACTTGAGGAATCTGATGATGAAACCCAGATTAAGGTTGCTCTTAACCTCATTAAAATTATTACTGAACATCATCTTTCCAATACTGAATATGAATCAGTTGAGGATATTGTATCTGCAGCAGAAGATGTTATGGATGAATCTAAACATGGCAGATGGTACGATTTAGACGGAACTTTAAGAACTGCAATAAGTCTTCTGCAAAATTGTCCTGATTCTACAAGAGGTATTATTGCCAAGGAAATGGCTAAAAACGTTATTGATATTATCAAAAAAGAAGAAGATGTTGATGATGTTGAAATAGAAGTTCCGGAAGAATAGCAAATTTTATTTTCAGGCGGTTTTTATACTATAAGAATTTAAAGTGAGGTTTTGTATGATAAAGATTAAACCGTCGGTTTTTCCGGTGATAAAGAAAGTAAATAAACAGCCGCTGCAAAAAGAAATTCAAACAAATTTGAAAAAAGCATCCGGGGTTAAATTAGATATCTCCGGAGAAGAAGAGGGGTATTTTATTCTGGACGGAAAAGTTGTTAATATTATTTTTCCAAGATAGATTAGTCTATATCAATAGGACTTCTCTGGATTAAGTCAATTGCTTCTCTGGCTGTAAATACGATTTCTTCCGGAATATTTGATATTGTGCAAAATTGTCTTAAGACATCCACTACACGCTTGAAGCTTCTTACAATATCACCTTCACCCATATCGACTTCATCTACAATACTTTCCCACTCAGAGCCGTTTACCCACATTTCAATAAGCGGAGAATAGAAACCGTTTATGTACATAGGATCTTCTACATCGTAATTCTTCTGCTTTTTGTCCAGTTCTCGTCTTATATCTTTGATTTTATTTAATTTTTTACGGACATTAGGGGAAAGAGGAAGCTGGGAATACAAATCAGCCCTCATATCTTCTGTTGTTATTGCGCAGACAACACTTGCAAGCTCTGCCGGCGTAAGCCCCTCAAGAACACCGGAGAAAATAATTCTTGCTAAAAAGAGTTCATTTTCTGATCTTAATTGTGAAATTGTAACGCCTTCTTCTGTCGGATAATCGTCTTTAATGTATCCGTAATCCATCAATACAGCCCTATGAGATAAAAATTTGTTCCAAAAAATATCTTTTTGTTTTTCAATTTCTTTGTTTAAAGCTTTTTCTTTAGCCTTATACCTTTCAAGAACATCCAGAATTTTCATATGCTTTTTAAATAGCTTGCAGGTATCACACTCATAAGAGTGCATTCTCTGGAGCATTAATTTTGTCTGACGTCCGAACTCTGCAGCTTCTTCACTCAACGGACGATTTTTCTTTTTCTCCTGTTTTTGTATTGTTTTAAAAACACGTCTGTTTTGAACGTATATTTCTCTTACTTTATTGTATTCCATCAAATCTTCATTAGTTTTATGGCAATAACATTCAAAAGAATTGCACTCATCTATTTTCGAGTCATACTCGGCTTTAAGCGCAAGAAAAGGTTCGATTCTCGTATTGGAAGAAAAATATCCGAAACTTTTAAGTACGAGTTCTTTAGCCTCCTCAAGCGAAAATCTTTGAAGCAGGTTTAATACCATTGAATAACTCGGCGAGAATTTACTTTCAAGCGGATTTGCATCACTTAACACAAGCTCTGCAACCTCCTCCGGCGTCTGGAACGGTGTTCCTACAATAACAACGTATCCGATTTCATCCATTCCGCGTCTGCCTGCACGCCCCGACATTTGCAAAAATTCACTCGGAGTAAGAGTACGGTGTCCCGTATCTGTACGTTTGCTTATTGAACTTATGACAGTAGAACGCGCCGGCATGTTGATTCCGGCAGCGAGGGTTTCAGTTGCAAAAACAACTTTTATTAACCCTTTCTGGAATAATTTTTCCACAAGAACCTTCCACCCGGGAAGAAGTCCGGCATGGTGCGAGGCAACACCGAGAAGCAGATATTCTATGTGTTTATTTCTGTACAAATACGGATTTTCTGCAATGTATTCGTCAATAATTTTTCTGATTTCTTCCTGTTCCTCTCTTGTTACAAGACAAAGCGTTGCGCAATTTTCCATCTGTTCATCACATTTTTTTCTTGAAAAAGTGAAATAAATAGCGGGAAGCATATTTTTTTCATACAGATTTCTTACAACATCCTTAACCGTATTTTTCTTTTGAACGGCTTTACCGCGCTGAAAAACTTTTTTTTCTGGTTTTATTTTTTTATTCAAAGTTCCGTTTGGCGTTAAAAGCGGTAATAGAGTATTAGGCTGGGATGAGTCAAAATAATAGAATCTCAAAGGAACCGGACGGAAGTCTGTATTTACGAGTTCTGTTCTTGAATGGACTGTATTTATCCATTCCGTAAGTTTATCTGCGTTTGCGACGGTTGCAGAAAGTGCAATAATCTGAACATTTGTAGGGCAGTAGATTATACTTTCTTCCCAGACGGTTCCGCGCTGCTCGTCATTCATATAGTGAACTTCATCCAGAATAACATAGCGAACATCCTTTAAGTTGTCTGTAACAGAGCCGAAGTTTGTCCCGTAGAGCATGTTTCTGAAAACTTCGGTTGTCATAACGACTATTTGCGCCCCTCTGTTAATAGAGGTATCACCGGTCAAAAGCCCGACTTTTTCCTGTCCGTATTTTTCGGAAAAATCACTGTATTTCTGGTTTGAAAGAGCCTTGAGAGGTGTTGTATAGAAAACTTTTTCGCCTTTTTCAAGCGCGCAGTGGATTGCATGCTGGGCTATAACTGTTTTTCCTGCACCGGTAGGCGCGCATACAACTACGCTTTTCCCCTCGGATATATATTTACACGCTTCTTTTTGAAAATCGTCTAACTCAAATGGAAACTCGTACATTTTAATAATCAGACCTCTGTTTAACTGCTTATTATTTTCTTATTGTAACACAAAAGCAAGGAGGGGGTAAACTTTTAGGTAAACTCTCCTTGCTTTTTTCAGGGTAATGTATCCCAAATCTTTTATAATTATAACAGGTTTAATGCAATACTTGGTGTCTGATTTGCAGTTGCAAGTAATGTAGCTGAAGCTTGCTGCAAAATTTGAGCCTGAATGTAATTCGAAGATTCTTCCGCAACATCAGCATCTCTCAATGTTGATAATGAAGATGTAATGTTTTCTGACTGAACAGCAATTGATTCAATAGCTGATTCAATTCTGTTTTGAGCAGCACCTAATGTGGTTGTTCTTGCAGAAATCTCATTAATTACTTCGTCAATTTTATCAAGCATATCTGCCTGTCCGCCTGTAATCGTTGTACCGTCATATCCTGAACATTTTTTTGCAACTTCATCAATTGCTTCACCGAACAGAGAGTCAACATCTCCGGCTTTAAATAGGGTTGCATCAAGTGCTATCTGGCTTGAAGCATCTCCATACAAGCCAACTTGCAAAGCAATATCGTTGTTCATAGTACCGTCCATCATGTGGAGTCCGTTGAATTCACAGTTTGCAGCGATACGGTCAATTTCTTCAAGTCTTGCAGTAATTTCTGATTGGATTGCTTTTAATGAATCAGAACCGTAAGTTCCGTTTGCAGCCTGCTCTGTCAAATCTCTTACACGCTGTAAGTGAGATGATACCAATGCATAAGTGTCTTCAAGTGTGGTTAACATGTCAGCACCTGTTGCTGCGTTGTCTGCGGCTACATCTAATGAGCCTAATTGGGTTTCCCAGTTGGTTGCAATTGAATAACCTGCTGCGTTGTCTGCTGCGTGGTTAATCTTGTAGCCGGTGGTCATTCTTTCAATTGCCTGATTCAGGGAATTGGTTGCTTTGCTCAAGTTTGATTGAACAATGAGGGATGAAATGTTTGTGTTAATTGTTAGTGCCATTTTTTACTCCTTTCTGGCGATCACATCCTACGAATGCGTCCTTGCATTTGTCTTTCATAATTGTTTAATTCCACATTTTCAGAATTAATAACGCTTTTTGTTTAATAAATTTACAATTTGTTACAATATGAGGCTAAAATACTTGTTAATGCTATAATTCTATAAATGGGAGTAACACTGATGGGAAAGATAATTATTGATAACAATCGTTGCAAATCATGTTATATTTGCACTACAACATGTCCGAAAGGACTTATTAAAAAAAGCAGCAAAACAAACCGCCTCGGGGATTATATGGTGGAATTTGATGATCCTAAAGGCGAATGTATAGGGTGTGCGATGTGTGCAAAAAGATGTCCGGATATGGCAATAACGGAAGTCTGGAGATAGTGACTAAGAGTTTAAAGGTGAATAAATGGCTGATAAAAATAATGAAAAAGTTTTAATAAAGGGAAATTATGCAATAGCTCAGGCAGCTATAAATGCAGGCTGCCAGTGTTATTTCGGGTATCCGATAACACCGCAGACTGAAATTGGCGAGTATTTAAGCGGAAAAATGCAGGAGCTTGGCAGGGCTTATGTTTGTGCAGAGAGTGAACTGGGCGCAATAAATATGGTTATGGGTGCCGTATCTACAGGGGTTAAAGCAATGACATCGTCTTCTTCCTGCGCGGTTTCTTTAATGCAGGAGGCTTTGTCTTATGCCTCTTCCGACGAACTTCCGGTTGTTCTCGTAAACGTTATGAGAACAGGTCCGGGACTGGGTTATATTTATCCTGCTCAGGGAGACTATAATCAGGCAGTCTATGGCGGCGGAAACGGGGACTATAAGCTTATAGTGCTTGCTCCGTCCACGGTTCAGGAATGTGTTGATTTAACTTATAGAGCATTCTATCTTGCGCAAAAATACAGAAATCCGACCATGATTCTGGCTGACGGGCTTCTGGGACAGATGATGGAGCCGGCAAGCTTTGGTGAATATCCTTATCCGGAGGTTGATGTTTCTTCGTGGGCTTTAACGGGCGCTAAGGGAAGAGATGCCAGAAAAATTTATTCCGTTGCAACGGATGAAAAGAAGCAGATTCAGCATATTTATGACTTGCATAAAAAGTTTGAGGTTATTGCCGAAAACGAAACAACTTACGAAGAATTTAATACAGAGGATGCTGATATAGTTCTGGTTGCATTCGGTTCTATGACAAGAAATATAAAAGCAGCTATGAATGTATTAAGGGCTAAAGGAAAGAAAGTCGGCTGCTTTAGACCGGTAACACTTTCACCGTTCCCGTATAAAGCTTTAAAATCTCTTGCGGATAAAGGTAAAGACCTTGTTGTTGTTGAAATGAATATGGGACAGATGCTTAAAGATGTCAAATATGCAGTAGAAGGCAAGGTTAATGTAAGCTTTGTAAGCAGACCTTGCGGTGAGTGGCTGAGTGTTGAAGAAATTGTTGATGCTGTAGAAGATATTATGGTTTCTAATACCTCTAAATCAATTCAACCGGGCAGCGTAAAGGAGGTAAGCTATGCCGCAGCTAGAGCTTAAAGAAGGGATAAATATAAAGGAAAAAGGTATGGTACAAGTTTTTAGTATTCCTAAATCAATGAAAGAAAATTTTAGATATACTTTTTGCCCGGGATGCGATCACGGTATTGCAATCAGGCTTGTGGCAGAGGTTATAGATGAGCTTGGAATAAGAGAAGATATTATTTCTTCAACTTCAGTCGGATGTTCTGTATTTTTGTATGACTTTCTGGATGTTGATTGTGTAGAAGCTCCTCACGGAAGAGCTCTGGCTTCTGCAACAGGTGTTAAAAGAGCAAGACCGGATAAAGTTGTATTCACATATTCAGGTGACGGTGATTTTGCTTCAATCGGGCTGGCTGAATCAATGCATACCGCTTTAAGAGGAGAAAAAGTAACGAGTTTTTGTATAAATAATACAACATACGGTATGACTGGCGGGCAGCTTGGACCTACAACAATGATGGGTCAGGTTACTACGACATCTCCGACCGGAAGAAACAAAGAATACTTTGGATATCCTATAAAAGTTGCCGAGCATATTGCGCTTTGTGACGGTACTGCCTATTCTGCAAGGGTTGCGCTGGATTCTGTTCCGCATATTAATGAAGCAAAAAAAGCTATAAAAAAAGCTTTTCAGGTTCAACTCGACGGGCTGGGCTTCGGGTTTGTTGAAATTCTTTCATCCTGCCCTACTAACTGGCACATGACACCGGAGGAGGCGCACGAAAGAGTTAGAAACGAAATGATTAAAGTATTTCCGCTCGGCGTATTTAAAGATGTAAGCGCCTAATCCTTCTCCGGACAGCGTGAGCGGAATACGGTGAAGGCAGGATTTCTTAATGAGCTGGGCGAATTTAGAAATCCGCATGAGGATAAGTAATATTAATAAAGATAGGTGTATAATGGAAACAAATTTTATATTAGCAGGTTTTGGCGGTCAGGGAATTTTGCTTGCGGGAACTGTTCTTGCAAATGCGTTTATGCTTGAAGGTAAAAATGTAACCTGGTATCCTTGCTACGGCGCTGAGATGAGAGGCGGAACGGTTAACTGTGAGGTAGTTGTCTCTGATACGGAAGTAAGTTCTGTCCATAAGCAGGATACGGATTATGCTCTTGTTCTTAATCAGCAGTCTTTTGACAGATTTGTACAGAGGGTTAAAAAAGGCGGTACAATTATTGCTAATTCGACCCTTGTTGCTGAATCTAAGCCCAGAAATGATATAAATTATGTGTTTGCTCCTATGGGAGATATAGCTAACTCTTTAGGTACAAGTAAAGTTACAAATGTTGTATCTTTAGGTGTTCTCTCGTCTGTATGCAATATCGTCTCAAAAGAGTATCTTGCAAAAGGTGTAGAAAAAGTTCTTGGAGAAAAGAAAAAAGATTTGCTTCCTCTTAATGAAAAAGCGCTTGCTAATGGCTTTGACGCACTTCTTACCAAAGTTTAATTTATATAAAACCGGTTAAATTTTACATGATGGTTGTGGAGTAAGCTTACTTTTCTATTCCGGTGGGAACGCTAACGCTTTTCCCACCCTACACTTACTACTACACCTACTGCTATAAAACAAGTTCTAACAGCGGCGAAGCCCTCCCCCGCGTTTTTTAGCGAGGGGCGTTGTGCGAGCTTTGCCAGCAACAGCTATTCAATCCTATGCTCGAAGAGCATTCAAAACAGCAACGTTTCTTCTTTTTTGCTTCGTTTTTTCTTCTTTGTTTTTCAAAGAAGAAAAAATGAAGATATATAAGATAGAATAGTAGGTTGGGCATACTTGCCCAACAATAACTAAATGGATTACCACGAAAATCAAAGATTTTCTCGCAATGACTGCATTCTGAGAAGTCTTCCCGCTACACTTCCCCCCGCAATGCCGCCCGGCTTGTAGGTTTACTTCATGACTGAAATCATTTCCCCCCCCCGGAACCTATGTTTGTAATAAAATACTTATATACATTTAATTAAGGGGAATTATGAAAAAAGTTTATATAGAGGTAATGGGCTGCCAGATGAATAAATCTGATGCAGAGCGAATGTACGGAATGCTTGAGTTTTTAGGGTATACAGAGACAGAAAACCCTAAGGAGGCTGATTTATTAATCATTAATACCTGTTCCGTCAGACAGCTTTCGGAAGATAAAGCTTACAGTGCAATTGGGGTCTGGGGCAAGTGGAAAAAGAACAAGCCGGATTTAAAGATTGTATTTTTCGGATGTGTAGCGCAGCAGGCTGGCGAAAGTATTTTAAAAAGAGCGCCGTATGTGGATTTAGTTCTCGGAACGCAGAGAGTATATGAACTTCCGGAACTTATAAAGCGCATTGAAGCAGGAGAAAGGCTTGTTTCAGTAGAGGAAGTTCCGTATCCGGAGCGGGAAATAAAAATAAACCGTGTAAAGAGTGTTAATGCCTGGATTCCGATTATGGAAGGGTGTAATAACTTCTGTACGTACTGTATTGTTCCTTATACAAGGGGGCGTGAGCGTTCGAGGAAGGCAGAACTTATTATAAATGAAGCGAAAAAAGCTTTATCGGAAGGGTTTAAAGAAATTACTCTTCTGGGGCAGAACGTTGATAGCTACAAAGGCGAAAATGAGGGCGAAAACCTTTCCTGGCTTTTAAGGCAAATAAATGCACTGGAGGGGAAATTCAGAATCCGTTTTGTGACATCTTACCCTACCGATATAACAGAAGAATTGATTGATACGGTAATTGAGCTGGATAAAGTATGTGAGTATTTTCATATTCCAATGCAGTCCGGTGATGACGAGGTTTTGAAGCGAATGAACCGCAGGTATGATTATGCGACTTATAAAAAGATTTGCGACAATATAAGAAGCCGCATTCCTGATGTTACGATAACAAGCGATTTTATAGCGGGGTTCCCGGGGGAGACGGAAGAGCAGTTTGAAAATACTCTGAAAGCTATGACAGAGCTGGAGTTAGATTATTCAAATACAGCAGCGTATTCACCAAGAGAAAAGACTGTTGCAGCTAAGTGGGTTGATTTGTATATACCCGAGGATATTAAGACCGAGCGTCTGGCAAGGCTCAATGAACACAACAGGGAATGTTGCTTAAAATCAAACCAAAAATATATCGGGCGTGAAATGGAAGTTCTGGTTGAGAAACTGGAGAATCATGATGGACAAAGCATTATAACAGGACGCACACGGAATAACAAAATAGTTCATATACCTTATGATAAGGATATTACAGGCGAGTTTGTAAATGTAAAAATAACTTCTGCCCGCACCTGGTATTTAAGAGGGGAGATGATTGAATGAAAAATGTCAGACAATCAAATGTAAATATACACAAAGATGCGTGGGTAGAAATTAATCTTGAGTCTCTTGCACAAAATATTCAGGAAATCAAAAAAGGGATTCCTGAAAATAAGAAGTTTTTAGCTATTGTGAAAGCCGATGCATATGGACACGGCGCTTCTATGATTGCAAAAACAATGCTGGCATCAGGGGTGGACGCGTTCGGTGTCTCGTCAGTTGATGAAGGGCTTGATTTAAGGAAAGTAAAAATCACCGCTCCGATTCTTGTAGTCGGCGCTATTCCTCTCTGGGCAATTGAATCTGCTGCTCAAAATGATATTGCGTTTTCGATATTCAATGATGAACACTTAGAAGCTTGCAAAGATGTTTATGAAAGAACCGGAATCAAACCGAAAGTCCATGTTAAACTAGATACCGGCATGAACAGAATCGGTGTGCGCTCTGAAGATGGCGTAGAATTTATAGAAAAAGTCCGCAAGTCTGATTATGTAAGCTTTGAAGGTGTTTTTACGCATTTAGCTTCAGCCGAGGAGCCGGAGGAAACAAAAAAACAAATTGAGCGCTGGCATAGTGTTATTGACAATATTGATACAACAGGGCTTCTGTTGCATATACAAAACACCGCCGCAACTTTTGCTTATGATATAAAATCAAATATGGTTCGTGTAGGAATTTCACTTTACGGGCTTTATCCGGATTTGCCTCCGGAGGTTAATTACAAGCCTAAATTAAAGCAGGTAATGGGACTTAAAGGTCGTATAACCAATATTCACGAGGTAAAAGCGGGTGAGGGCGTAAGTTATTCCCATAAATTTATTGCCTACGAACCGACAAGGGTTGCAACAATACCTATTGGTTACGCTGACGGGGTTTCCAGAAATCTTTCCAATAAGATTTACGGGCTTATTAACGGGCAAAAGGTTAGACAAATTGGAAATATTACAATGGATCAGATGATGTTTGACCTTGGAGAAGCGGACGCTCAAGTCGGCGATGTAATCACGCTTTTAGATGATTCAAATTTATCCCTTGATAGTTGGGCAGAAATATTGCATACTATTAATTATGAACTAACCTGCAGGCTCAAGGTAAGATTGCCTAGAATTTATGTAAGATAAAATTATATAGGAGGAAAAGCTATGTCAAAACTTAAATTTATTTTATTAGCAGCAGCTTTAATAATGCCGTTATCTTTAATGGCGGAAGAGATTGTAATTCCTCCAAAATCTGAAAGGACAAAGGAGGCTGTACAGCAAACAGAAATTCAAAACCTGAATCAGTATTTTGAATATCTTCCAAACGCTGTTCACAATAACTGGACTCCGTATAAAGCTAATACTAATTATGAAGTAACTGTCCAGTTCCGTGTTAAAAAGAACGGTGAAATTACTGAGCCTGTTATTGTTAAATCTACCAACGAAAAAGCTAATGCATCAGTTCTTAATGCAGTTAAAACAGGCGCTCCTTATAAGCCGCTTCCTGCAAAATTTCCGGGAGATAGTGTAAATACACAGGTTGAATTGAGATACATAAAAAATTAGTATTTCTTTCCTACAAGTGAAGCGTGAGCCAGATTTTCTATTGTATCATCCAACGACTCCGGTTTAGAACCGAGTGCAAGCTCCAGAAGATAATCTGCAAATTGCGGGTTTTTAGGCAGAAAAGAGCCATGCATGTAAGTTCCGAATACATTCTTATAACGGGCGCCTTCTGTCTTATCCTGACCGTTATTCCCGTTACCTGTTACAACTTCTCCGATAGGTTCTGTTTTACCTTCTAAGTACGTTAGTCCGCTATGGTTTTCAAAACCGACTAACGTATCCGGCTCTACAAGCCCGGTTTTTATTGTAACATTTCCGATAAAGCGCTTATTTCCAGCAACTGTATACGCGTCAAGAAGGCTGATTCCCAAAAGTTTATCGCCTTTATGCGGCTGGTAATAATGCCCCATTAGCTGATATCCGCCGCATATTCCTAAAAAAACCGCCATTCTGTCTCGTTCGGATTGCAAAAAACTTTTATGTTTCTGTAACTCTTTAGAAACCTCTATTTGCTCCCTGTCCTGACCGCCGCCGATAAAATAAATATCATGCTCGCCAATTGTGTCACCAATATTTATTTCATCAATTTCAAGTTCTATTCCGCGCCATTCGCAGCGCTTTTTCAGGGTAATTATATTCCCGATATCTCCGTAAATATTTAAAAGTTTAGGATACAAATGCGCAAGTTTGAGTTTTTTCATAACTAACCTGCCATTTCATGTACAAGCTTTACTGATTTCTGGCGCTTATTTGTGTGAATTTTTATATAATCATCTAATAGGTCAAAACAAACCTGACAAATTTTTTCTGTTGCTTTTCTGTCATAGTCGCTTTCATAATTAAAATCAAACTGGAGCATTGCCTGCAAAAAATCTCTTATTTTGCTATGCATTTTTAACCTGACTCCAAGGTGTTCATTGCATTCTTTGCAAATAATTCCGCCCATAGATGATGAAAAATACATTTCTTCGTCTAAAACTTGCTCACGGCAGCAAAGGCAGGTGTCAAGTTCAACGCAAAATCCCATAATAAGAAGCATTTTAAGTTGAAATTTAATTGCTGCTATAAGCATGTCCTTTTTTTCTTTAGCTTCCGCAATTCTTGCAAGGGCTTTATACAAAAGTTCATAAATTTCTTTTGAAGCGGATTCCGAGCCTTCCCCAAAATTCATAACAACCTCAGAAATATAAGAGGATAATATAAGTTTATCCATATTTTCTCTGGTTTTTCGAAAATGGTTAACAGTCTGAGCCTGAACAATTGTATCCATTGAACGACCTTTTATAAGCTGCAGAGAGTTTGCAACGAGCAAATCCATCCGGGCTCCAAGCTTGCTCTTAGGCTTTTTAATGCCTTTAGCAACCCCTTTAATAAGTCCGTTTTCTCTGGAGTACATTACAATTATTTTATCAGCATCATTTAAATTGTATGATTTTAAGTTAATTGCTTCCGTAACGTAATTATTCATAATAAGCTTTTGTACCCAGGTATACACCTCTGAAGATTTTTTCAAGTTCCGGAACATCATTAGAATTGTTGATGGCTTCTTCTTGCGAAATAAACTCGTTATTAACAAGCGTTGCCAGTGATGAATTCATAGTAACCATATCCTCAAGAGTATTTTCTCTTAATGTATCGTAGATTTTCTCCGTATTATCTTTTATAAGGTAATCTTTAATTGTAGAGGTTACAACCATAATTTCACAGGCAGGGAAACGTCTTTGTAATTTATCGGAATATACAAGTTTTTGAGCCACCGTTGCTCTTAGAGTTTCGGAAAGCTGTCTTCTTATAAGGTGCCTGTTTGCTTCATCAAACATATTCACAACTCTGTTGATTGTTTGAACGGCGTCATTTGTATGCAATGTAGATAACACAAGGTGTCCTGTTTCAGCCGCTTTAAGCGCTGCTGCCATGGTCTCTTTATCTCGAATTTCACCGATAAAGATTATATCAGGATCCTGTCTGAGTGCAAATTTAATACCATCAGTAAAAGATTTTGTATCAACACCAAGCTGTCTTTGTGAAATAATACTGTTTTTACATTCAAAAACATATTCAACAGGATCTTCAAGAGTTATGATATGTTTTGCTTTTGTTTCATTTATGTGGTTAATCAAAGAAGCAATAGTAGTCGATTTACCGCATCCTGTAGGACCTGTTACAAGAATAATACCGTTAGGATGATCAATTATTGACGGCATTACATCCGGTAAATTTAATTCCTTGAGAGACGGAATTCTGTACGGAATATTCCTTATTACAAGCGCCGGCATGCCAAGCTGTCTGTTGTAGTTGATTCTGAATCGTGAATAGCCTTTTATTTCATACATAAAATCAACATCGCACAGGGTTAAAATTTTATCCCGGATTGTAGTCGGAGCAATGTCCAATATTGCATTATCAATATCTTCTTTTGTTAACGGCGTGGTATTTGCCTTTTTTATAAATCCGTTAATTCTAAGATACGGGGAATGACCAACCATCAAATGCTCATCCGACGCACCGGTTTTTACAGCCTGTTTTAGAAATTGTATTATGCTAAAAATCTCGTCCATCCTTCTCTCCTCTTATATATAATAAAATCGTATCATTATTTTTTTATTTTGACAACAGGTTTACAAATGAGAATAACGAAATTTTACTTTAGTATAAAAAAAAAGAAACCGGTCTGCCTAAAAACCGGTTTTTATAATAATCAAGTTGATTAAAAGTTTTGTTTAACAGGAGTAGCTGCAACCGCCGCCGGAGAAACCTCCGCCGGAGGAAACCGAAACCGATGCTGAAGCTATAGATCCGCAAGACTCAGCACCTCCTGAGTATGCAATTGAGCCGCAGGATTCAGCTCCTGAATAAGCTATTGCTCCGCTTGTCTCACAGCTTTCTCCAAATGCCATAATTGTTGCATCACTCGGACCTGAATAAAAACTGCAGGTGTCAGCACCGCCGTCTGACGGAGCAGCGCTGATAAGTGACGTATTATTAGAAATCAAATGAGTTGTCTTAGGAGTAGAGTCTGCCCCGATGAATTTGAAGCAGGTGCTTTGTTTTTCGTCTGAAGAACTTACTGTTAGCATAACCTTAATCCTTACTAATTGTGTTTACATATATATAAAGTAAAAAAAACAAATCCGATTTCACGACTTGTTTTTTTCTTTACAATTGTTAACAAAAGAATAAATAATTTAATTAGCGGATAACTATCTAATATTTTACAGGTAAAGTCCGGAATGACGAGAAACTCTCCCAATTAACAAGTGTCACATTTCCTTCGCCTTCTTGGGGTGCGGTGATACGTGCTGGCGTTTGATTCATGTTACGCCTAATGAGCGCCGTGGCATCTGCCCCCCCCTTTGCGGGGGAAGTGTCCGAAGGTCGAAGGGGTGGGATCCAGAATATTTTCACCCATCCTAACCTTCCCTCATATAGGGAAGGAACGCGCGCTGGCGTT
>CALUVI010000030.1 GCA_944324185.1 Candidatus Gastranaerophilales bacterium
AAACTCAATAATAGCAATGGTTTTAGCCATTGCTATTTTGTTTTTTATCAAAAATTTGGCTCGGAGTAGATAAAATTTCTAAAATTTTCAAGAAATAAACATAAAAGGCTGTATTGCAGATAAACACTTGTTTTGAATGATTTTATAATTTATTGCATAAAATTCTAATTTCTTGCCTTTTTATAAAAAGATACACACATAGTACACACAGGCAATAGGGTGGGAAAAGCGTCAGTGTTCTCACCGGACCAGAAAAGTCATTGTCAGGTAAAACCTGACCTATATTTTTATAAATTACTCAGTTTCTAATAAAATATATTTACCACTTCCCCGCAAAAAAATTTTTTATACTTTTTATAAAAAATATGGAAATAACAAATCTTAATTATCCGACTTTTACCGCAAATCTTAGTTCCAGAAAATTAAGGTTCAAGCAAGATGATTTTTTTGTAAGGATTCACGGGTACGGTAAAAATAGGGAATGGGCAAAAGAAGTAATTAAAGTTGCTGATACTGCGGTTAATCTTATCAGAAAAGATACGTCGGCAGAAAATGTTTTGAAGCTTATAACGGCAGGTATAAGAAACGCAAATAACCTTACAAAAGAATTGTCAAAAAAATTTTATACGGGAATTCTCCGTACGCCGAGAAACGGATGGAAATACAGCAATCCTTGTGATTTAACAACTCCTTATTCTAAAAATAAATATAAATCTTATGCAAAAAAACTTGACTATACAGCCGAACATCCGCTTGAAAACAGCTATAGAATGAATTATTCAAGACCGCGCATTTTTGACGATGGTGAAAAATTTATTCTGCATGCAGCCTCTACAAATCTTAATAAGGTTCTGGATAATATTTTCAGACTTACAAAAGAAGTTTTTCCCAAATATATACATCAGGATGTTCATCCGGAAAACATGGATAAAATTAATTCCACAATTGCCGAAATCAGATGGCATCTTGCTCATGCAACTCCGTGGATGAGAGGCTCCGACGCTATTTCAAATGTATTTATAAGAGCGATGTACAAATCAATAGGAATAAAATCATATCCGCTTAAAAAGGGAGTTTCTCTTGATTTGGAAGCTTATTGTACGGAACTTGAAGATTATAAGAAAAACTTTGCGGGATATTTTACAAAACCGCCAAAGATTATTGAGTAGTATACTAAACGGGCGAGATTCGCTGAATCCCGCCCGATATACCGGGTTATTTTGCATTTACTGCTTCGAATAGTGCATTAACTACAACCGGATCCCATTTTATTCCGGCTTCCTCTTTTATAATATTTAGCGCCTGTTCTTTATCCATTGCCTTTCTGTATGACCTGTCGGATGTCATGGCAGTATAAGCGTCTGCAACCGCAATAATTCTTGAGCCGAACGGGATTGAATTTCCTTTCAAGCCTTCCGGTTCGCCGCCGCCGTCCCAGCGCTCCTTGTGATAATGAATATACGGGATTACTTCTGACAGGAAATTTATATTCATCAAAAGATTTACACCGACATTCGGATGGTTCTGGAGTTTTTCCCAATCCTCTTTAGAGAGTTTGCCTTTGTTTGCAAATAAAGATTCCGGAAGTGTAATCTTACCGATATTTTGCAGCAGACCGGCATAATAAACCAGATCCGTGGTTTTTTCGTTCAGACCGAGCTGTCTGCATAACTTTCTTGATAAATCAGCCGTATTCTGTGAGTGTGCAACTTTATACTGACCCTTTTCATCAACCGCTTTTGCAAGTCTCTCTACAAATGCCTGCTGATTTGTTCCTAAATCTCCAATCAAAGCCGTAAGTTCAGCCCTTTTATGCTGTAAATCTTCCGCATAAACTTTTTCATCATTAATTAATGATTCAGTCTCTTCTATTGTTTTTTGAAGATGCATTGATGTTCCGAACAATCTGCCTATTGTTTCCAGAAGATTCATATAAGCACGCTTTATAGTCTTTTCTTTATAATTTTCTATAACAATTACCCCGACAACATGCGCATTGTTATGCATCGGAACAACTGCAAGAGATTTTACATCATATTCTTTTAATTCATATTTAGGAATAAAATTATCAATCTTTGAAACGTCTTTTATTTGAACTTTTTCAAGTGTTTTAAAAGCTTTTACCACAATTGATTTATCATCTTTTGTATATCCGAGTTTCTTTGCGTAAATATCTTCATCAAAATCAACGGAAGAGCCGACAAGTCCCAGAATTTTATCATCAAAATTCAAACCGCGGGTGAATTCTCCTGTTAAATATATATGGCATGCATCTACATCAAGTATCTGGGTTAAAGTTTTTGCTATGGAATTATAAACCACATACTCATCCTGAGAATTAAAACCTAAAACACAAAGTGTGTTATCAAGCGAATATATTGATATTAATTCTCTAAGCTGTGATTTAAGTCTTGTTGTCTTATCCTTGACATCTTTTCCGATTTTGTTTGCAAGTTCTTCGGAAATCAAATATTCAGATACAAAGTCGCCAATATTCAATGCAAAAAATTCCTCAAGCGGATCATCTTCCATTAAATCTATCGAACGGCTGAAGAGTGATGCACCCATTTCTTCTTTATCTGTCATAACTTTCCTTCCTAAATATACTTGTTAGTAAACCTATACGCTGTTATTTTTTCTTCTTATATTTTATATAACGGCATAAATTTTAAAAACTTTAATGTTTTTTTAAAATTTTATACTTTAGTTGGAGAAAAGTTATACTTATCTACTAAAATCAAGGGATTTCAGGTTTACAAAAATTAACAATTTTGTTATTTCCGCCTCGGCGGCACCCTGCATTCACCTCTCAAAGTGCTGTCATTCTTGTATATGTTACGTAATTCGATGACAAAAATTGTTACAAAGTTTATTCATTTTCTTCCAACATTTTACTACACAGTAGTAGTGTGGAGCTTGCTCCACACTACTCTTCTATATTTCTACAACTTTATTTTCGCAGTCACTCAGTCACTTAATCACTCAGCCACCCGTAAGATTCATTTACCCCCTCACTATTCACTAATAAAACACTTGAATACATTCCCTCTCCCCTATCTCAAATGCTTCATCATAATATTCATCAAATCTTCTTTTTTTCTCATGCCGCTGAAGCGTTCTACCTCTTTCCCGTTATTTAGAACCAGAAAAGTCGGAAAAGAATGTATGCCCCACCTTATAGCAAGTTCAGAATCATCGTCGGTATTAACCTGACCAATCCAGACCTTGTCCATTTGTTTTAATTCGTCCTCCTGTTTTTTGCAATACCCGCACCATGGAGCATAAAACTCCACAACCTTAAGTCCGTTTTCTGTTTCTTTATCAAAATTTTCGTTTGTTAATTGTTTAAGCATAAAAAATCCTCCTAAATTATATTAGGAGGATTTTCCGTAAATAACATTCCCCTGTTAGATACCTCTTCTTATTATATCTTCAACAAAATTGATAAACTGCCCTTTGCAATTTCCTTCAATATTTCTTGGATTCACAACTTTTAAAATTTCATTAAAGGTAATTAATCTGTGCGGAAGACATATAAATTTCCCTATAGAAGCTTTAATATCATTTAATGCAGCTTCCAGAGGCGCATTAGGCTTATCTACAGTTCTGCTGCTTATGTCAATCAATTTATCTGATTCTCTTAATCTTTTTATTGTATCAATTTCTTCTGCAATTTTATCTCTATAATCACGGGCATTAAGCATTGAATTTGTCAGTTTTGTGTATTTCTTTGTATGGTTGTATAGATTATCAAAATTCTTTCCGAGTCCGGCATTTGCCGCATCCATGTCAAATTTTGCGTTATACATCCTCCTGAGTCCTTCGCCTTTTTGCATAAACCCCTGACCGTATTCGTAACCGTTAGCCTGACTGCCTGATGCAACACCATATTCCCTTAAAGATGCTTCCGCTTTTTCTTTAAGCGGTTTAAGTCCTTTTTCCAGAGAGTTTTTCTCATCTTTTTTCATATCTAAGAAAACATCATATTTTTTCTTAAGGACTTTTAAAGAGTCCTCTCTGTTCATAGCAGGCTTCTCGTCTATCGTACGACGCATTTTATCATCATAGCCTAAAAAATATGATTCCGTCCCGAGTATATCTTTTGAAGATTCCTTTGCATAATATGTCTCTCTGGTAAAAATCTCTTCGTTGTCAGGAAGTCTTGAAGCATATACATCTACACGCTCCTTGTTTGCCATGTATCCTATATCACCATCAGCATTTTTCTCCCAGCTGTATGGCTGATACTCCATTTTCCAGTTGCCGCCGTTTTCGTTTGATTTATTTGTGAATAATCCTTTAAAGTTTGTATTTGTATTTATTGCTTGAATTCTCATTTTCTTACTCCTTTTTATATATTTTCACACTTTTATTTCAATTTCTTAAGTCCTTTAATGCCGTTATTCGCATAAAAATATTTTAATTCATCAAATATCGGAATAAGTTTTGCCTTGCAATCTTCAATCAAAGACGTCTTTTCTGCAATTTCTTTTTTGTTTTCAGCAAACATCAGCTTTAAAGTCTCGATATTTGCCTGTATGTCTTTGATTGTTTTCAAACATCCGGCTTTTATTGATTCAAATTTTAAAGTTGTTTCTTCAAGTCTTTTGTATTCCTTTTTGGCTTCTTCTTTTGCTGTTGTCAGCCTGTAGTTGCCGGATTCCGATTTTGCAATCTCATCATAATTAGCGGCAGTTGTATTTTTTCCGTATTTTTCATACGGATTTTCAGGTTTTTTATCTGTAACACCGGCAAGCTTTGCTTTTGCCGCACCGTACATTGCACGTTCATTACCGGAGCCTTCTTCCGCAGCTTTTAAAACTTCATTATAAGGCTTTTTCATTTTTTCCAGATCGGAAATATGTTTTTCTATATTTACCTTTATATCCTGCTGATTTCTTAACTCCTCCTCTGCAGCTTTCATACCGCGGTTTATCAACGCATTATCCTTTTCCAAAAAGTCAATGCGGTCTTCCGCCTGTTCCTTCACATATCTCAAATGACCTCCATTGTCGTACATACGAATACATTCATCAGCCTTGTTAATCTCCTGCTGAGCCTCCTCAGGGCTTGCAAAACCGGCAAATTTACGTCTCTCAAAATAATACTTGCGCTCTTCAAAATCTTTCTTAAAATCAACGCGCAACTTGTTAAAATAATTCAACCCTACTTCATCAATATCAGGATACTTAGGCTCATTATCATAAACAATAAAATCTGCCGTTTCTTTTATATTATCACTTATAGGCTCCATAGGACTTGCAAAGTAAACTTTATTTGTCGGATTTGCATGAAACGCATCTAAAGTTTTTTCCATAGTAGATGCCGGATGCCAATCCGCATGACTTGAAATGAGGCAGCTATTGTAATAATACTCATACTTACCTTTAAAATTCTGATTAGATAAAAAATTGTTAACAGGTAATATTCTCATAATAACCTCCTTTAAGTAATATATTGACCGTATAGTTTAAAACACACCCTGTGATATAAAAAATATAATGGATATATGTTAGAATAAACATATATTTTTTGCATGTATGTTTTAATAAAAATTTACAATTTCAATAAATTTTGTGATTTTTTGTTGTAATTACAATTGAAGTCATTATCTATAATATGTTATAATTTGACTTGTAAAGAGAGGATAAATTCCTATTATTTAAAAGAAAGGATGTAATTATGGCAAAATACGTATGTTCAGTATGCGGTTATACAGCAGAAGGCGAAGCACCGGAAAAATGTCCGGTATGCGGCGCAGGTAAAGATAAATTCGTTTTGATGGCAGAAGGAAACAAGAATTATGCAGACGAACATAGAATCGGCGTTGCAAAAGACGTTGACCCTGAAATTCTTGAAGGCTTGAGAGCAAACTTTATGGGTGAATGTACAGAAGTCGGTATGTACATTGCTATGGCAAGACAGGCTGACAGAGAAGGATATCCTGAAATTGCAGAAGCTTTCAAAAGATACGCTTTTGAAGAAGCAGACCACGCTTCAAGATTTGCAGAATTACTGGGCGAAGTTGTTACAAATTCTACAAAGAAAAATCTTGAACTCCGTGCAGAAGCTGAATTTGGTGCTTGCGACGGAAAAATGAAAATCGCTAAACGCGCAAAAGAATTAGGGCTTGACGCTGTTCACGATACAGTTCATGAAATGGCTAAAGACGAAGCACGCCACGGACGCGGTTTCGACGGTTTACTTGCAAGATATTTCGGCAAATAATTGAAACTTTATTGAAAACGGGCGGTTAGAATACTCTAACCGCCCGTTTTTTATTCATCAACCCGAAATATACTTTATTTAAAATGTAACAAAAATGTTACATTTTAAGATATTATGGCAATTTTATTTCATCATATGTTTTATACAAAATATAGAAGTGTAGAAATTCAATGAAAGAAGGTAACGATGGACCCTATTACAACTCCAGGTGCTGCAAATTACACAATGACAGTTCCACAAACAACAAATAATCAAATTCAAGAATATTCCGATTATTCCGGCATGCCGATGGTTTATGAGCCTGAGGTTGAACAGAAAAAAAATGCTTCTTCAAATATGCTCGGGTTGACAGCACTAGGAATTCTGGCAATAGCAGGTCTTGGATACGGATACTCAAAGGGTAAAAAAGTGTCGGGCTTAAAGCAGGAAGTTGCCCAGCTTAGCGCGGAAAAAGACGCCGCTCTTAAAGCAAAAGATGATGCTATTAAAATGAAAAACGAAGCAACACAGGCTCTTGATAAGGAAAGAACTCTGACCGGCTGGCAAAGGTTCAAGAGACTATTTAACCCGAATTCAGGTTTGACAAAAGAAGAGCAGGAAGCAAGAATTACAGCAAAAAAGGCAAAGAAAGAAGCTAAAGCTGCTGAGAAAAAGGCTGCAAAAGAAACTAAAAATACCGATACAACAGATACCGAAAATAAATAGCAAAAAATTTTTTAAAGGCGCCGGAATTTTCCGGCGCCTTTTTATATTAAAATTCAATAATAACAAACCGGAGCGCTAACTCCGGTTTATTAAATATTATGATAAGAATGAACTGTAATTTTGCTGCATTTGTGCAATAGTCATTTCCATCTGGTAGAATTTATTTTCAAGCTGGCTTCTGTAGGTTTCTATGCTTGTATTCTTCTTGGAAATTTTTTCTTCCATCCTGCTGATATCTGAATCCAGAGTGGAAGTTTTTACATCAAAGAAGCCGGTTGTTGCAGAAAGGCTCTGCTCTACCGCATTTTCCATCATACTCAGCACACCGTTTTCTCCCGTAAGAATTGATTTTACTGATTCAGGATTTTCTTCAAGTGCCTTCTTGAATTTTTCAGTATCCAGAGAAAGTTGATAAGTATCTGTAGACAAATTATTTCCGTCTGCAGCAGCGGTTGAAATACCTATATCCGATAACAGTTTAAATACGCCGCCGTTTGTTGTATTAGAGCTTGTTGAATAGCTTTTCAGAGTTCTTGCAAGGCTTGTGAGCGAAGTTTCGCCGTGAAGGTCAGCCCCGCTTGCGGTAACTTCTTCAACTTTTGCAATTGCAGCGTTATATGCTTCTATAAACGCATTAACTGCACTTTCTAAATCTTCTGTATTTTGTGTTACCTGCAGCGTTGTATTGCCGTCTTCTTCCGTGTTAGTACCTTTAAGGGTTAATGTAACCCCTTCTATTCTGGAAATATCGGAAGTTACGGTATTAGAAGTTGACGTCATTGTTGTTCCGTTAACTGTAAAAATAGCATTTTTACCAAGCTGCTGGGCGTCTGTATACATTTTAGATGATACAAGATTTCCGTCAGCGTCCCATTCTGATGTAGTGAAGCCCATTACATCGGTAAAGTTGCTTGTTCCGGCTTCAATATTAATATAAGAAGCGCCTTCAACAGTTGATGTAATGTTTAATTTACCTGTTGCATCATCCCAGTATGCGTAAGCCTGGGCATCTTCGCTGCTGTTAATTTGTGAAATCAATGATGAAAGTGTTGTATTTTCATCAATTGTGAATGTCGCATCTCCGATTGTGAATGTTCCTGCAGTAATTTGCTGATTAAAACCGGAGTCTGCGGAGGTAAGATTGGTGGCAACAGAAGCTTTATACAAAGAACTTGTAGAGGCGTAAGTTCCGTCCTCTTGCTGTGTTAAGCCGATAAGTGATACAAGGTTTGAACTGTCTGTTGTAGCGCCGATATTAATTGTATCCGCCCCGTTTTGTGCTGAAAACCTCAAAACACCGTCTTCATCAACTTCTGTTTTAACTCCGAATTCTGCCATGCGTGCTTTTAAATCACCGAGGGTATCCTCTGCATCTATATTAACGGTGTGCTTTACTCCGTTAACATAAGCTGTCAGCGTACCGTCAGTAATCCCCAGATTTGAAAGTTTTGTTTCATCATCAGCAACAGCACTGGCAGCTTCTTTAGAAATAGCTTTTGTAGTGGTGGCAAGTTGTTTTACGGTTATGTCATAATTTTGTCTTACGGCATTACTATTAACAGTTGCCGTAAAAATCTCCTCATTAGAAGAAGTAACAGAGTTCTGCGCAAACAAATCGAATGTCCCGCCGAACTTAGCGTCAGTAAGCTTTTCTATAGCGGAACGAAGGTCTGAAAACACGCTTCTTGTATCATTCAATGTGGTTTTTTCTGTTTGCAGCTCTTTTAATTCTGTTTCATATTTTTTGACTTCTTCCTGCTTTACGGAGACAAAAGCTTCAACCCATGAAGATGTATCTAATCCGGAAACCAGACCGCTAAACGATATTGTCATAATAAAAATCCTTTTTGTATTATAATTGAGTATATACTATATATATTATTATAAATCATGCTTCTGCTTTTTTCAACCCTATGTATATATGAAATTAAATAATATAAATTCAGATATGAATCTTATTTAAAAGAGTTATTTTTTTAAGTTCTACGGTTTTTTCCTCCGTATTAAGCCTGCCTGGCGGAATATCTTTATTTATCCCGTGATAATCGCTTCCGCCGCTTATCAAAAGGTTGTTTTCCCGTGCGCAATTCAGAAGAAAGTTTATTTCTTCAAAATTATACCTTGAATAATAGCATTCCAAGCCCTGTATACCGAATTTTAACATTTCACCAAGCCGCGGTAAAAATTCCTCAGCTGTCAGGTGTCTTTCTCCTTCACCGCCTAAAGGGTGCGCCCAGACAGGTATTCCACCGGCTTGAATAATTGTTTCTATTGCTTCTCGTCCGTCAAATCGTGTATTTCCGGTCTTGCAGGCGTCCAGATATTTTTTCATAGCTTCAATATTATTCTCTGCAAGCCCTCTTTTTACAAGAATATTAGCAAGATGCGTTTTTACAACACTCTTTCTTGAATACAGCCACTCAAGCTCTTCTTCCGTCAGTTCAATATTGTGAACCTCTTTTAAATACCGGATTCTGGTCTCAAGTTTCTGATGTCTCAAAATTTTACCCTTAGAGATTAAATCGTCTAACTTCTTGTTGTAAATATCGATCCCGTATCCGAGAATATGACATTTTATACTTCCGCAGATTGAAGTTAGTTCAATACCTTTAATAAAATCAGCTTTGCCGTCAAGTTCTTTGCAGCCCTCCGCCGTATCATGATCTGTCAGCGCAAAAATATTTATTCCCGCTCTTTTCATAATATCAGGAAGTTCAAAAACAGTATTGCTTCCGTCCGAATAGTTTGAATGTATATGTAAATCGGCTTTGTTCATAGGTTTTTGTTTGAGATTCATTAATTATATAATACATCAAACATTAAATATGGTGATCAAGTGACCAAGTGATTAAGTGACTGAGTGAGCAAGGAAATAAAACAGAGTGAATGAGAATATAAAAACTGTAGTGTGGAGCTTGCTCCACAAGGTAAGAATTGTAGAACTGTGGTCGGGCTTCAGCCCGACAATAACTTGTGTCAGTATAATTTGTTTCTGTCTGACGGAAAACTGTTTAATTATTATTCTGCCATGACTTTTAATAAATTATCCTTAAACATATACAAAAGACTAATTTCTATAGTTTATAAAAAGCAGAATAATAATCGTATGAAAAAATTATTGAGTTTAACAGTGTTAATATTTTTCCTGCTTTCGCCATCCGGTGCGGCAACTTTTCAGGGAGGTGTTTCCGAACAGGGAAGCGGTCAGGCAAGCAGAATTATTGATAAACAAACAGGTGAGGGTATCGGCGGGGCAAGTATTAGCCTGCCGAAGCAAAATTATTCCACACAAACAGATTCAAACGGTTTTTTTGAACTGGATACACAAATCAACGGACCCAGCATAATGTCGGTTCAGAAAAAAAATTACAAACCTTTTACGATGACGGTTAATGATAATACATTCAGTGCTCCGATTGTAGTCGGGATAGAAAAGTCAAATGCTTCAGACCTTGCTCTTGATGCAAATATGTATCATCTCGGTGATGACAGCTATTCCGATCTTTCAGCAAATGCAGGAGAGTTTAGAATGCAGGCAATCGGACCGTTTTATACTAAAAGATTTACTCTAAAAAATTTAAATTTTGCTAAACCGGTTTATCTTGTAATCGGCTCAATTATCGGTATTGATACGGCAATGGCTCGTTCAATGGGACAAAATAAGATTCCGAATTCCTTTGCATCTCCGCCTGAAGTATATTTTAACGGAAACAAAATTTCGGAAATCCAGCTTAACGGCGATGGACAGAGAATTAAACTTCCTTCTAATTTAATCCGGAAAAATCAAATCAATGAAATTACAATTAAAACAGGCAGAAATGTAATGCAAACGGCATATATAGATTATGATGATATAGAATTTATGAACTTGATTATTGAAAATTAATTAAGTAATTCTACGAAAACCCTCTCTGCTTTTTAATATCAGGCTGAAATTTCTAAAAAGCAAGATTCGGCTCTGCGGACATTAGAATTTATTCATTTGCGGTATATCCCGGCATAAGTGAAGCTACGGCTTTTTTGTAATCGTTATGAGAAAAAATATAGCTTCCTGCCACAAGCGAATTCGCTCCCAGTGAAGTGCAAATTCTTGAAGTTATACTATTAATTCCTCCGTCAACCTGAATAATGAGGTTTTCCGGTGCATGACTTTTGATTTGAGGAATTTTCATAGCACAATCGTGCATAAATTCCTGACCGCCAAATCCCGGCTCTACGGTCATAATCAAAACCAGATCAACTTTATCCAGTACCGGAAAAATTTCTTCCGGTTTAGTTGCGGGTTTTATTGATATTCCTGCTTTTGCGCCGCTATTTTTTATTAAAGATATAACTTCTGCCGCATGGCTGATATTTTTACAGGCTTCATAATGGAAAGTAATAATGTCAGACCCCGCTTTAACAAATGCATTTATATATTTTTCAGGGTTTTCTATCATCAAATGAGTATCCAGAATAAGGTCTGTTGCCTTTCTGAGTGACTTAACAACGGGAATCCCTATTGTAATATTCGGAACAAAATGCCCGTCCATAACGTCAATATGAACCCACTTAGCACCCGCTTCGCTTACGGTATTGACTTCTTTTCCGAGAATTGCAAAATCTGCTGACAGTATAGACGGTGAAATAATTATCTCTTTCATATTCTATATTCTAGCATATATATTGTTATTTTTAGAGTTTTAATTTATAATGATATCAAGAGGGTAGCGATATGACAGAAATAGCAGATATTGTAGCAATAAAAGACTATTTAAAAAAATTACAAAAAATAATAAATTTTGATCATACATTTTCTTTTGCAGGCGTAAGATTGGTTAAAAAGAGTAAAATTGACGATATTTTATGCTGTGTTTATGCAAAATTGCCGGAGTCTTATAAGAAAATGCTTAAGACTAAAGTTGATGTACAACGTTACAATTCGGTAATTTGTTACGGAATGCTCACAAAATTGCTTGCCAGAAAATTCTTTCTTGATAAAAATATGTGTATCTTGCACATAACAGAGATAAATAAGCTGTTAAGCGCCGTTATTCTCGGCATAGAACGTGATATTAATAACATAGAGAAAGTTTTTGAAGAGCATAATATCTAAAAACCATGCGTTGACTTTTGTTTACCACTTGTTGTACAATCTTGTTGACTATCATAATAAATAATGGAGCAGAAAATGAATTCACAACAAGATGTTATATACGGCTTAATGAATGATTTGGAAGAAGCTTTAGATAATAAAGGATTTCCTTTGTTAGGTTTTTCCGTAGTAAAAAAAGATACCGTAACAAATATCTTGGACAAGCTTTATGCGGCTCTTCCCGATGAGATTAAGGAAGCGCGCTCGCTTTTAAGACGCAAAGATGAACTCCAGTATGAAGCACAGCAAAAGGCTGAAAAAGTCGTGGCAGACGCTCAGGCAGAAGCTAACAGACTTCTGAGCGAATCCGATCTTTTGAGAGCTGTTCAGCGTGAAGCTGAAAAGATTAAGGAACAGGTTATAACAGATTGCGAAGAAATAAAGCGTAAAGCTGTTGATGAGGCTGAAAATTTAAGAATACAGGCAATTGAAGAAGCAACACGCATTAAAGATGGCGCTAATATTTATGCGGAACAGGTTTTGACTAATCTTGAACAAAATCTGGGTCAGCTTCAGGAAGTTGTTAAAAACGGTCAGGTTCAGCTTGAGAGAAGAAGAATGGAATCGGAAGAGCAGCCCGGAAATTATGTAAACCAGCGTCCTGAATACGCAAAAGATTTTAAGATGAACTAACCTGTGCTTTTATTAAAATATCGGGGTCTAAGTAATTTACCTCATATATTTTCAGGATTTTCGCCTGAGATATTTCAGTAATGTTATCTCCGTTAAAGCAGCTTAAACCGCTGTTATCGTTTAATATTTTAGGAGCTGTAAACTGATAAATCTCATCAATCAGTCCGGTTTTTAATAACGTGCCGGCAAGAGTTCCGCCGCATTCAACAAAGACGGAATAAATCCCAAGCTCATACAGGGTTTTGAATACGGATTTTAAATCAAGCTCACCGTCTTTTAGCGGTGTATTGTATTTTGTTGCCGCATAAATATTTCCCTGCGAGTATATTTTGGAATTCTTATCAGTTCTTAAGTTTTTATCCAGAATGCATCTCCATTTTGTCTGGCTCATAGACGGGTTGTCGGCAATAACTGTATTTGAACTTGTGAGTATACAGTCAAATTCTTTTCTCATTTCATATACAAGCGCTCTGGAGTTTTCGGAGGTTATCCATTTAGAAGAACCTGTTCGGGCTGCAATTTTCCCGTCCATTGTTGCTGCGGTTTTAAGTACAACATAGGGAAGTTTTTGAGTCATGGTTTTAATAAATCTACGGTTTAAAAATCGTGCTTCATCTTCCAAAACATAATCTACTTCAATTCCTGCGGTTTTAAGTTTTGAAATCCCGTCAACTTCAGGGTTCACATCTTTCATTCCTATAACCACACGTTTAAGTTTGTGCTCTATGATAAGGTCAACACATGGCGGAGTTTTGCCGTAATGCGAACAAGGCTCCAGATTTACGTATAGAGTTCCGCCTTCTGCCTCATTATTTTTAAGCTTTAGTAATGCGTCGCGTTCTGCGTGGCTTTGACCGTATTTTTTATGATATCCTTTAGAAACTATATTCCCGCATTTATCCAGAACAACACATCCGACCATCGGGTTAGGAGCAACCGAACCGGCGCCCTTCTTTGCCAGCCCAAAGCACATACGCATGTATTTTTCGTCCGAAATTTTCATATTTTAAGTATACCATATTCAGGCGGGTCGTTCGGGGTAATTTTGTTATTTATTTCCCGATACAAAAATTATCAAAAATATTATTTAAAATATCGTCTGTTATTAATTCTCCGGTAAGCTCGTCAAGCGCAAGGATTGCGGATTTGACGTCTATTGAGATTAAATCCTGCAGTTCGTTGAGTTGTGCTGCAAGAAGAGCCTGATCCATAGCGGTACGGGCTTTTCTGAGACATTCCTGCTGACGGGTATTAGTTACAAAATCAAGGTTTTCAGGGTTAATGTCGCAGACTTTTTGCTTCAAAAGTTCTTTCAATTCTTCAACTCCTTTGCCGGTAAGCGCGGAAATGTAGAGAGCGTCAGTATTTCTGTCAGTAACTAAGTCAGCTTTATTTGCAATAACAATATGCTTTTTGTTTTCTAAAAGTTTTAAAACTTCTCTATCCTCGTTATCAAGCCCTTTTGAAGCGTCATAAATAAATAAAACCAGATCGGCTTCATCCAGAGACTGTTTTGAGTATTCAATCCCGATTTGCTCGACTTTTGAGACTTCCGCATCCTCTCTTATTCCGGCGGTATCAACAAGAGTAACAGGGATTCCAAGATCCAGCGTTTCTCTTAATACATCCCTTGTTGTCCCCGCAATATCGGTAACTATAGCTCTATCGAGGCTCAAAAGTGCGTTAAATAATGAAGATTTGCCGACATTCGGTTTTCCGATAATAGCGACAGAAGCGCCCTGTCTGAAAATATTTGAAGTATTTGCTCCTGATAAAACTTTGTCGATTTTAGAGATAATATCTCCAAAACTTTTGACTAAATAATCATATTCAGGCTCTTTAACATCCTCCGGAAAATCAATTCCAGCAGTGATTTTAGATAGAACTTCAAAAATATCATTTCTGATATCATTAATTTTTTCCCTCAAAACTCCTGAAAGATTTTTCATTGAAACCTTTGCAAAATCAGAAGTTTTAGAGTGAATAATATCCGCAACCGCTTCTGCCTGAGATAAATCCATGCGCTTGTTTAAAAATGCGCGTTTGGTGAATTCGCCTTTTTCTGCAAGCCTTGCTCCGTTTTTTAAAACAAGGTTAAGAATATTTTTTACAACCTGAATCCCGCCGTGACACTGGATTTCTACAACATCTTCGCCCGTATAGCTGTTCGGCGCAAAAAACGGAAGAATTACAACTTCGTCAATGATTTTAGGGGGGTGACTTTGTGAGTTGGTGACTGAGTGACCGCGTGATTGGGTGATTGAGGGGTTGAACGGCAGCGCGCTTTCCCCCGCCCCTTGCGGGAGGGGGTTAGGGGGAGGGGTTAGTTCCTCGTCTCCGGCATTATCTACAATAAAACCGTGTTTAAATTTTCCCCTTTCAAAGTTACATTCTCCAGAGTTCGTCAAGCTTGTAGTTTCACCAGCCAACCCAATACATTTACCCCTGAAAATTTTGTTAATAATCTCAAACGCTTTATCGCCCGAGATTCTTATTATTCCGACTCCGCCGGTTCCCATCGGCGTTGCCGGCGCTGCTATTGTATCAAATTCATCCAGTATATTCATAAATTTATTGTAACCCAAAAAAATTCGACATATAATAATCGTATGAAAATAAGCGAATTAATAAAAGCTTCGGGAGCAAAAATTTTATCAGAACCGGATGGAGATTTGGAAGTCAAAATCTCTACCGATACAAGAACTATAGGCAGCGGTGATTTTTATCTTCCGCTAAAAGGCGCAAATTTTGACGGGAAAAAGTTTATTCAGGAGGCTCTGGATAAGGGCGCCGCAGGCGCCTTCTGTACAGAGGCGCCCGATGAGCGCAAAGGAAACGGAAAAACCTTGCTTCTGGTGGATAACACTCTGGAGACATATCTAAAACTTGCGAATTACCGCAGAAATAAACAGAATTTTACAGTTGTTGCAGTTACCGGAAGTTCGGGTAAAACAACCACCAAGGAACTGGTTGCGTCGGTTTTGGCAGAAAAATTTAAGACTTTTAAAACTCCGCTCAATCACAACAATGAAATCGGGCTTTGCCGGACGATATTTGAAGCGCCAGATGATACCGGGGTTCTTGTTCTGGAGATGGGGATGAGAGGATTAGGGGAAATTGAAGTTCTTTCAAAATGTGCAGAACCTGATATTACAATTATTTCCAATGTCGGAACCGCGCATATCGGGCGGTTAGGCTCAAGGGAAAATATTGCAAAAGCAAAATGCGAAATTGTTAAATATCAGAGAGGAAATATTTTTATTGCGCATGACGATGAATTAATCCGCAAAACGGTTGAATTTGACGGTGAAAAGATTTTTTATTCATTAAAAAATGTAAAAATTTTAAAAAAAAGTGAACATTATTCCAAATTTGAATATGAAAATAATATTTATGAGTTGAATGTCGGCGGGGATTACAATATAGAAAACGCGCTTGCGGCAATAAACACCGGCATGAAACTCGGATTAAGCGTCAGAGAAATTCAGGCAGGATTAAAAAAATACGCACCTATTGAAAAGCGCTGGGAAGCTGTAAAATCAGGCGGATTTGAGATAATTAACGACAGTTATAATGCCAATCCGGAATCAATGAGAGCTTTTGTCGATACAATTCTTGAATTGTATACAAAATCCGTTATTGTCCTCGGTGATATGGGAGAGCTTGGAGATGAGGAAATCCGCTACCACAGAGAGCTTGGGGGGTATATAAATAATCACAAAAACCTGAAACCGGATACAATTGTGCTTTCTTTAGGCAGTTTGTCAAAATATATAACAGAAGAGATTAAAAATTGCCGTTCAAAACATTTTGACCATATAGAAGAACTGGTTGGATTTATACAAAAAGAAATACCTCAAGATTCTAAAATATTTTTGAAAGCTTCCAGAAGTATGAAGTTTGAAAGAATTATTGAAGATTTAAGTAAGTAAATCTATAACTTATGAAAATTTTCTATTCACTAAGACTGTAGGTTGGGCTTTCGTAAGAACTGCAGGTTGGGTGAAAATTGACAATAACTTACACAATGCCCGTAGAGCAAGCTCCACGCTACTACTGGAAGTAGTTTGGGTTAGTAAGTGAATTTACCGGTTTGTCGTCATTGCGAGAAAATCTTTGATTTTCGCGGCAATCTATTATTTATTGTAATTCCCGTTCAGGATTGCTTCGGGAAGAATAGCTGCTCCTTCGCAACCTGTATATGTTACGTAATTCGATGACAAAAATTGTTACAAAGTTTATTCATTTTCCTCCAACATTTTATTACACAGTTCAGCCGGTTTCATACCGTCAATTCCCTGGTGCGGTCTATATTCATTGTAATACATCATATATTTGAATAATTTTTCTTCCAGTTCTTCTTTTGATTCAAATACAGATTCTTCCACAAATTCTTCTTCTAATGCTCACCAAAAATGTTCGGTTTTTCCATTTGTTTGAGGTCTATATGGCTTGTTTCTGCGATGCTTTATTCCCATTTCGTAGAACAATCTTTTTACAGGTGTAATCATTTGATTCGTATCACTGGTTCCGCCAAACTCCGGACCACTGTCTGTCAATACTTCTCTAAATTCTATTCCATAATTTGCTCGTAATGCTTTTAAACATCTCATTATCGCAAACATTACCGTTAAACCCTGAATATCATCTGTTAATTCACACCACGCTGCACGACCATTTATGTAAAGTTATATGTTTTATTTTAGATATTTAATTTTTGTGTTATTATAAAATGGGTGGGAAGTAAATGTCTGATTTGAAATAAAAAAACCGTTAGAAGCATATACTCGTTCTATTATAGAAAAGAAATTGGAAAATTTAGGTTATAATATGGATGAGTTAGACCCAAAGTGTAATGTTTATCGAGAAAGAACAAAAATGAATTTCCAAGATAAATTATTACAAGGAAAGAAGCCAGATTTTTTAATATATGAATCAGGAACAGATAAAATATTAGCTGTTATTGAAGCCAAAAGACCATCTGTATCAATAGATGAGGCTCGGAAACAGGCAATATGTTTTTATGCAAAACCTTTAGATATACCTGCAGTATTTTTATTTAATGGTAATTCATTTTCTGCTATAACGAAAGATGAAAAGCCTATTAAAATTGATAAAATTGAATTATCAGATTTTGTTGATGAATCAACATTAAAAAACTTAATTAATAATAATTTTGAAGTGGAAACAATTCCAACAGGTTGCGAGTTTTCAAGAGAGGATTTACTTAAAAAATTTAAAAAAGCAAATGATTTATTAAGAAAGGCCGGGCTTAGAGATGGATATGAATGATTTTCCGTTTTTTCTGACTTGTTATTCTTAAAATTAAAAAATGATTTTGAAGATTATGGAAATATATCTATTTCTCAAATAGACATTGAACAAACTTGTAATTGGCAAAAATTAATGTCCAAAACCCCGAAATACTTAAAAGAAAGATTTTCTTTATCTCAATCGGAAGTGAAATCATATTTGGAAGATACGATTAAACCTAAATTAAAAGCAAAATATGGGAATGTTTTTGAAAATTCATTAAACATTAATGATGAAGGGATCTTAATTGAAATATTAGAATTAATTGACAGCATTCCTTTTTCTCAAATTAATTCAGATATAAAGGGAGATGCCTTTGAATACTTTTTAAAAAATGTTACAAATGGAAATAAAAGTTTAGGTGAGTACTATACTCCAAGGCATATAGTCAAGATGATTGTACAATTTTTGAACCCTACATATGGAGATAAAATATATGATCCTTGCTGTGGTACAGGTGGATTTTTATTAGAGTGTTACAAGTATTTGGAAAAAAATTCAAATATGGAGGATCCTATTGTAAGGGAAACGATTCAACAAAAAACTATATATGGAACTGAACTTACATCAACAGCCAGAATTGCTAAAATGAATATGATTCTTTTTGGAGATGGGCATTCGAATATTGAACAAAAAAATTGTCTATCAACTGTAATAAAGGAAAAATTTGATATTGTAGTTTCAAATATTCCATATTCTCAAAAAGTTGATGAAGGAGATTTATATAAATATCCTAGTTCAAATGGAGATAGTGTATTTGTTCAACATTTATGGCAAGCTACTAAACGTGGAGGCAAAATGGTCGTTATTGTGCCAGATACGTTTCTATATGACAATAATGATGTAAAGCAGATAAGAGAAGATATTATAAAAGATTGTTCTGAATTAGTAGTAATATCTTTACCTCGTGGAGTATTTAATCCTTATACTCCAACAAAAACTAGTATTCTTTATGCAAAGAAAAGAACAAAAAGTGAAATAGCTAAAAATAAAAGATTTGAAAAAGCTTATTTATATGTAATTGATAATGATGGATTTGAATTAGGGGCAAAGAGACGTCCTCTTTCTGGACTTTCTGATTGTACAAAATTTCTGATGAATTATAACATAAACCCTGATTATAGATATGCTGAAGCCCCACAAGCTGTTAATATTTTATATTCAACTATAGAAGAACATGCATTTAACCTTTTTCCTTATGTCTATATGGAACATTTGATTGTAAAAGAAAATGACGAAAGAATTAAAGATTTAAAGCCTATATCAAATTATACAGAAGAAGTCTATCGTAATTTTTCTACTAGTGATTTTGATGATTTAGATACTGAGTGTGTAATATTGTCTGTTACTAAAAATGGAATATATATAAATGAAACGTACACCGCAGCAGAAATTGGTGAATTATCTCAGAATTATAAAAGAGTGTTACCAGGTGATTTTACATATAATCCACACAGAATTAACATAGGTAGTATTGGAGTTGTTCCTAATCTTCATAATAATATGTATGTACCTATTATTTACCCTGTATTTCGTGTAATTGATAATAATGAATTACCTGAATATTATTTACTTAAATTATTAAAAGATAATAAATATCGTCCTATTATCAATCATTATTGTTTAGGTGGAGCCAGAGCAAATTTAAAATATGAATGGTTGACAAAAATTAAAATATTATTGCCAACAAATGAAGAAAAAGAAAAAATCAATGCTTTGTCTAATAAATTAAAACAAAAATATAATGAGTATTTAGAATTATACAAAAGTTTAATGGAATAATTTTAAATTTCATAACTTTGAATGCTATTTGGATTTTTTATTATATTTCTTATATTCTCAGTTACTATGTCACTTAATCACGATTTAAGTACATTCTCCCTTCAGCTATGACGTATAACTTATAAACACAGTTTATTTTATTTTATGTTAAAATTTTTATGTAAAGGAGAGAAAAGATATGGAATTCATTCACAATTTTGTCGCAGCGCACAATGTGATGATATCTGCCGGATTATTAATCCTTGCGTATATCTTTATCGCAACGGAAAAAATCCCTAAGGTTACAATTGCACTTCTGGGCGCAGCAATCACTATTATTTTAGGGCTTGTGAGCCAGACAAGAGTTCTGGACGGCGGAGCTTTAAACCCGATTTATTTTGTACAGTATGTTGATTTTAACGTAATTTTCCTTCTGGTTTCCATGATGATTATTGTTAATATCACTACAAGAAGCGGTATTTTTAGCTTTTTAGCTAATGAACTTTTGAAAATGACAAAAGGTCATCCGGTAATTATTCTTGCAGCACTAGGTATTTTTACTGCTGTAGTAAGTGCTTTTCTGGATAACGTAACAACGGTTATTCTTATTATGCCTATTACTTTTGCTATTGCAAACAAACTGGATATTGATCCGATACCTTATTTACTTACAGAAGTTTTCGCTTCCAATATCGGCGGTACTGCAACACTTATCGGCGACCCGCCTAATATTATTATCGGAAGCGCTGCAGGCTTCTCATTTATGGATTTTGTAAACAACTTAACTCTTGTTGTTGCAATAATTCTCATTGCTGTAATTTTAGTTATGATGTTATTTTTCAAAAAGAAATTACAGACAACTCCTGAAAAAATGAAAGAAGCAGCAAGTATTGACAACTCAAATACAATCACTGATAAAGTTCATATGATTCGTTCTCTGATTGTTTTAGGTCTTGTTATTCTCGGTTTTGTAACTCACGACCAGACACATATTGAAACAAGCGTTGCTGCAATGCTCGGCGCAAGCGTTCTGTTGTTATTTGAAAAACCGACCGATATCTTGCGTGATGTTGAATGGAATACAATTTTCTTCTTCGTCGGCTTATTCATTATAATCGGCGGGGTTGAAGCATCAGGCGGTATCAGATTGCTGGCAGAATGGATATTGAAAATTACCCAGGGCTCTCAGGAAGCAGCTTCTATGCTCATTCTCTGGGCTTCCGGTATTATTTCCGGTATTATTGATAACATTCCTTACACTGCAACAATGTCACCTATGCTTGTTGAAATTGAAAAAACAATGGGTGCAGATTATACTTACCCGCTCTGGTGGTGCTTGTCTTTAGGCGCATGCTTAGGCGGAAATATGACAATGATTGGTGCTGCAGCAAACGTTATCGTTTCAGAAACTTCTGCAAAACACGGACATCCGATGTTTTTCATGAGATTTATGAAATACGGGGTAATCGTTGTAGCTATTTCACTTATAATAAGTTCAATTTATATTAATGTAAAATATTTACATTAGTAAATAAAGGACTTTAACAGAACACAGTGGGGGCGCGGTTGAAAACCGCGCCCCCACTTTTAATTTATCATTCTATTTAAGCAATAAATTTGTTATAAAATTCTGGAGAAAGGTGACTCTTCCGGAAGGTTTTCCGGAAATTTTCGGCATAGAAGCTTCTACTTTTTTGAGTGCTTCATTTACAATCTCTTCTCCGCCTTTATTTTTAAGTTCTCTTAATTTAGTTAACTCTCCGTTATCAAGGAAAGTTGCGCCGCAGATGTTGCATGAATCTATTTCAACTTCAGTTCCGGAGCCTTGTTTTACCATTGGAATATTGCATAAAGGGCAAATTCTTTTTGCTGTTGTGTCAACTTTTTCAAACTCTTTGTTCTGAATAGCTTTAAGAATTTCGTCAATGTTGTCGATTGGTTCATCAACCTGCTGCAGCTCTCTGTTATCAAAGAATATGCCCCCGCAATGACGCCAAACTTGTAGGCATCTAGAATAGAAAAGTAAAACTTTCGAGTCGAATTTCTATTCACCCGTCAACCCCATTACACCTAGCCGAGGATTAAATCACCGTGCTTTTTAATGTGTTCAATGAGCCCGCCGTCTTCAAGAAGCTTAATCATAACATCCGGAAGCGGTTCTATTGTTGTAATTGTTCCTTTTGTCAAATTCTTAAGCGTACCGGCTTTGATGTCTAAATCCAGTTCATCTCCGGCATCGATTCCGTCTGTATCGCATTCGATTGCCAGAAGTCCGATATTTATTGCATTTCTGTAAAAAATTCTGGCAAAAGATTTGGCAATAACCGCGCCGACGCCTGCAATTTTAATAATTTGCGGCGCGTGTTCTCGTGAAGAACCCAAGCCAAAGTTGTTTCCGGCAACGACAAAGTCGCCTTTTTTCATATTTTTTGCAAAATTTTCATCTGCATCTTCTAATACATGTTTTGCAAACTCCTGCAGGTCGGAGCGCAGGTGAAATAACCTGCCCGGTGCTATGTGGTCGGTAGAAATATTATCTCCGAATTTAAATGCTTTTCCTCTCATTTTGTCCCTTCCTGTTTTTCTTTATTTTACTACGGTAAGCGAAAGTTTGTCCATAAAAAGTATAAAGGTCAAGCTTGAAAGCGGTTGCATATATTTCTATAATAGACCGTAAATATTAGATAGATAGGGCTTCAACCAGACAAAAATTTTTGTGGAGCAAGCTCCACACTACTATTTTTATTTCCTCAGTCACTTAATCACTTATTCACCAGCCCCCCTTCTTGGTCACTTAATCACTGTTGAAAAACACATTTACCCGCAAGGACGTCGGGCTTGTAGGTTCACTTCAGGACTAAAATCATTTACCCCTCTCCCGAGAATGATGTCGCTTTGAAAGACGAAACCACTAATCACCCGACTGGACTCTCTTTTTCGGTAATGTTTTAATTTGCGAAACCCCACATAATTTAGGTGTCAATAAAATAAGTTGAAAAGTGGATATGTTGAACAGTTGTTCTTCAACCTGCAGTGTGCAGTCGCCACTGCAGGGATAAAAGTTAATGTTGGGCAGGCATGCCCAACCGACATAAAAAAGAGGGACATCCCTCACCCGCATCCGTAACTTTCGCGATATCGCTCAAGAACGGCTGCTCCCTCGCCCCTTGTGGGAGAGGGGAATTAATAACCAAAAATACTTGATCACTTGGTCACCTGATCACTTGATCACTTGATCACTTATATAAAAAGGGGTAAATCAATCTTGGAGGGGTTAAAACCAGCCGCTCCGCATAATAAAAAAGGGGTAAATGAAGTTTGCAGAATGAACGTAAATCTACTCCACCTAATACCAAAGGAGGTTAAAATGACGATTAGAAAACTTACTGTGGCAGCTGCAATTGCCGTCGGGATAGCAACGTGTTCGTTCAATACGGTAATGGCAGCCTGCCCGTGCGACGAGAGACCTGTAGTAACGCAGGGGGCTTGTCCTTGTGATGACATTCCGGAGATTACAGGAGCAGCATGCCCTTGTGAAACACCGCCGGCACCTGACTGCGGCTGTAATGCAGCACCGGAATGCGAACCGGATCCTGTTCCTTCGTGTGCATTATGCCCGGGAACAAAAGACCTTTCACGTGCTGATATGAAGCAGGTTTACTCTTATCCTAACGCTGTTTACGGCTACAACAACTTTGTAGGTACAGAAAAAGATTCTATCTACACTGCAGAAGGCTTTTCAGTAAACAGAGAAATTAACAAACTTACAGCAGGCACAATGGGTACAACTGTAGCTTCAGACGGCTCAATTACAGGCGCTGCAACTGATATTCCTTGTCTTAACGATATGCCGAGACATACAGGTGCGCCGATTGTAAGAGACGAAGCCAATATGGACGGTAACGGCTGTCCTATCCAGATGGGTACGGCAAACTCAATTCAGGCAGTTAAAAAGACATTAGTACCGTTTGACCTTTCGCCTTTCAGTAATATGACAGGCGCTGCAGCCGGCATGCAGATGTTCCCTGACGTTCCTGACGGATACTGGGCATCTTGCGAAATCGATAAACTTGCAACAAACGATGTTGTTGTAGGTTATCCGGACAGATTGTTTAAGCCGTCTAAGAATATTTCTCGTGCTGAGTTTGCAACAATGTTAGTCAAAGGTTTTGACAAAGACATGTACTCTTGCGCTCCCGAAAAATTATTCTCAGACGTTCCGACAAACCACTGGGCTAATTCAGCGATTACAGTTGCGGTTCATCAGGACTTGCTCAAAGGATATCCTGACGGCAAATTCCTTCCAAACCACAACGTAACAAGGGTAGAAGCACTTTGCGCTTTGTCTAAAGGTATTCAATGCCCGACAATGGACAAATGCAAAGCTCAGGAAGTTCTGTCTAAATACTGCGACGGAAATACAGTTCCTGAATGGGCGCAAATTCCTATAGCAATTGCACTTGATAAAGGCGCTTTAAACAATTCACCTAACCCTAATACAATTGCTCCGTTTAAAGATGCTTCACGTGCCGATATAGCAGCTATGTTACAAAATATCCGTGTTGCGGCAGGTATCGATAAGAATCCTGTAACTGCAAACAACGATTGCCCTATGTGTCCGGTTGACAAAAAAGCATTCATTGAAAACGAAGAACTTGTTCAGATTCCTACACTTAAGTTGGAATTCAAGGATCAGGTCAGTGCAAAATCTTCTCACGTAGGTCAGAGATTTGCAGCTAAGACATTAGAAGATGTTACAATCAACGGTAAATTATTCCCTTGCGGTTCAAAGGTTTACGGTAAAGTTGTAGAAGTCGTAAGACCTTCAGGATGCCAGAAGGGTGCATTAAAACTTGCATTTACGGAAATTGAAAATTGCGGCTGCAAGGCAACACTTCCAAGACAAATCCTTAACGCTGAAATCAACAAGTCTAACACTCCGAACATTGTATCAAGAATTGTTACAGCACCTCTTACATGGGGCGGTCAGATGTTAGGTATCGTAGGTCGTACAACCGGCGGTATGTTATCTAACTTGGGTAACGCACTTGAAGATGTTGCATCAGGTACAGGTATTGCACTCGGCGAAGCATTCCAGGGTCAGTTTATGGCTTCTGCAAGAAGCGTCGGAGATGTTGTCAAAGACACAATTAAAGCGCCTATTGACCTTACAAGAACTGCAATTTCAGGTACTGTAGGTTTAGTACAGGCAACCGGCGACGAAGTCGGATACTTAGTTGACGCTAAGGGATACAAAATTTCTGCCATCAATCCGAAAGAACATGTAACCATTGCATTTGGTTGCAGCGGCGAATAGTAAGTAAGTCGTTCGCTAAAACAGAAAAAGCAGGCAAATGCCTGCTTTTTTCTTGCCTGATGTGTAAGACGAAAAATTTTTAAAAACGGGCTGGTTTATTGCAATGTTAAGTTTTGTAACAACCGTTTCTCTAAAAAGTCAATTTTTAAATAAAAAAATACTTCATGAATATATAAGGTATTAAAAATGTAAGTTAATAGGGAAAGGTGGTTATTTATGGCTCCTGGTTACGGTATTTCGAGTATAGGTTCGTATGCAAATGATCCTTACTTTATGTATGCATTGAATTCATACAATCCTAATTTTATGGGAATGCAGCAGACTGCACAAGCAGCACAAACAACACCGCAGTACAGCGCAGTTGATACAACATCAACTGTTACAACTCCTTCTGCATCTGTAGATCCAACTTTCAAGGGTTCTTCAAAAAGTGATGATGACGGAATCAGCACGGGTAAACTTGTTGCAGGCGGTTTGCTTGTAGCAGGCAGTGCATTAGCCTGCCTGAAGGCTTACAAAAAAGGCGACGGAACCGGCTTGAAGAAAATGTTTAACGGATTTAAACAGTACGGTCAGAAACTTCTCGGAACTTCTGCAAAAGAAGTCGCAGAAAAAGCTGCAGACAAAGCAGACGATGCTGCAGCAAAGATTTCAAATATTATCAAAAACGGAGGCAAAAACTTACAGGAATATACAATCCAGAAAGACGGCATGTCATTTGTTATGAAAGGCGGCAAACCTGTTAAGATTATTACACAAGACAAGAAGGTTATAGACAAAGCAAAAGATGTTGCAGATTGGGTTCGTAAAAACCCGACGGTAAGGGATGAAGTCAGAAATATGACTCTTAACGGTACAAGACTCCCTAAAGGTGTAAGTCTTTCTTATACAAGAGAAATAGCTGACGGCAAAAACTTGTACAGATTAACTGTAGAAAACGGTCAGGTTGTAAAAGCTGCAAGCAGAGACAGAGCCGGAAAATGGGTAGATGTTGCAGAAAACCAGTTTGAAGGATTTATCAGAAACCACGCAAAACAGGTTAAGGAAGCTGAAACATTACAGAAAACACTTTACGGTAAAAAAGTAAAGATTCTGAATAAAAAAGGTAAACTTGTTGAACAAGCCGGCAATATTCAGATGAATGTAAGAGGCGGTAACGTTGTATCTGCCAGATTTAACGGCAAAGATTTAAAACCGGAAGAACTTAAAGCTTTACAGAAAGACTTCTCTTCTGAAATCGGAAACTTCGGACACGAAGCAGGTTCCAGATACGGCTTGACAAATTTTGAATACGTATACAGACAAAAAGGCGGACAGACTGTAAGATTTGACAATTCAAGAAAGATTACAAATGTAACCTCTGTAACAAACAGAGATATAACAAATACAAGTGCTATAGATAATTTCTTACAGAAGAATGATGCTATAAAAACTGAATTAGACAACATTGTATCAACCGGTAATATTTCAAGCGGATTCAGAATCGGCAATATGACATATAAATCAGACTCAGGCGTTGTATACAATATTTCAGGTGATAAAATTAACGGTATTAAGCTCAATAAGAAAATTACTCTTTGCGGAAAACCATTCAAAGCCGGAGATGTAATTGACGGTAAATACCTCGGCGAATGGAGGAAAACAGCAGAAAATAATAATGATTTTCAGGCAGTTTTAGATTTATTGAAATAAGGAATAGATTTTCGGGCGGGGGTGAAACCCCCGCCCGAATTCTTTTATTAAAAGTTTTTGCCGTTTAGAAAATCTAAACCTGCATTTTTAACTTTTTACTGCAAAAAAGTTAATTTTTGGTTAAGAAATGAGGATTTTATACATAACGGAGTAATAATATAAGTGTTGAAAGTAATAGGTATGAAATACGAAAGGAGAACATCATGAAATTCTTAATTAAAAAATCACCTGACGGTTTTATTAAATCGGTAAATGATGAAATCAGTTCTATTTTAAACAGAAACTTTGACAGCTTTTTCCCTGAATACATTTATAATGAAGAGAT